>JBBRNS010000005.1:0-44599 GCA_038230175.1 Burkholderiales bacterium | reverse complement strand
GCCTTGGGGCAGCCCTACCAACTGGGCTCGCACGAATTCCACACCAGCGGCAGTCTGGGCCTGTGCATGTTTTCGGGCACCGCCGATGAGACGGTGGACGAGGTCCTCAAACGCGCCGATGCCGCCATGTACCGTGCCAAGACCGCCGGGCGCAACACCTTGTGTTTCTTCGACCCGGCCATGCAGGCCAGCTTGGAAATGCGCGCGGCACTGGAGGAAGAGCTGCGCCGCGCCGTACCGCTGCAGCAGTTTCGCCTGGTCTACCAGCCGCAGATTGATGCAAACCGGGGCATTGTTGGGTGCGAGGCCTTGGTGCGGTGGAACCACCCGGTGCGTGGCGAAGTGTTTCCCGGGCAGTTCATCCCGCTGGCGGAAGAAACCGGCTTGATCGTGCCCATGGGCCATTGGATTTTAGAGACGGCCTGCCTGCAGCTGCGCGCTTGGAACCAGCTGCCCGGTCGGGAACATTTCAAAATGTCGGTCAACGTCAGCGCGCGCCAATTCCGCCAAGTCGATTTTGTGGAGCGGGTGCGTCGCGTGGTGCAAGAGTATGGTGTGGTGGCGCACAACCTGACACTGGAGTTGACCGAGAGCTTGGTGCTGGACAATGTCTCGGACTCCATTGAAAAAATGCACCAGCTCAAAGCACTGGGCATCGGCTTTTCGATGGACGATTTTGGCACTGGCTATTCGTCGCTTGCCTACCTCAAGCGATTGCCGCTGGATGCTTTGAAAATTGACCAGTCGTTTGTGCGTGATATCGCCACCGACCCGGACGACGAGGTCATCGTGCGCACCATCATCGCCATGGGCCACAGCTTGGGGCTGGTCGTGGTTGCCGAAGGGGTGGAAACTGCCTTACAGCACGAGCAATTGCGCAAGCACCACTGCACCCAATTCCAAGGCTACCTCTTTGGCCGGCCGCAGCCCTCGGCCGACTTTGCGCGCCTGCTCGCACCTGGCGCCTAGCCGCACCCCGACCCACTAAATCGCCGTGATTGCGCGCGATAACGAATAAATAGATGCGTTTTATTGTTCGTTTTTGAGGGTATTCACCGATGCCGAAAGTTTGGGTGGGTATTAACCTCACGCCAAGTCACTACCCTGACATCGGACCTGTTTAGGCGTCAACCAGCGACCTATACCCCGTCCACCCGCGACAGCGCCCCCACCCCAGAGGTCGCACGGATACCCGGTTTCAAACCGTTTGCTGCATGCCATTGGCTTGCACAAAAACCATAACGCTAAAAATTAAATGGACCTCGTTCACCCGAGGAGACAAATCATGAAAAAAACACTCGCAATCAGCGCGTTGGTCATGGCCACTCTGGCCCCTGTTGCTCAAAATGCCGCCGCCGCCGACCCGGCTGGTTACACCAAAACCAAATACCCCATCGTTTTGGTGCATGGCATTTTTGGCTTTGACACCTTTCAGGGCGCACCGTATTTTTATGGCATCGAAGACGCTCTCAAGAAAGACGCAGGCGGTGCTACCACTTACGTGGCAACGGTAGCGGCAGCAGGCAGCAACGAGGCCCGTGGTCTGCAATTGTGGAACTACCTCAAGGCACTGCGCGCGCAAGGCAAAGGCACCAAATTCAATCTGATTGGTCATAGCCAAGGCAGCCCCACCGCGCGCTGGGTGGCCACCCAAGACCCGGGCATTGTGGCCTCGGTCACCAGCGTGGACGGCGTAAACAAGGGATCGCGTGTGGCGGATATCGTCCGCAAGGTGGCACCTGCGGGCACCGTGACAGAAGCCATCGCCAAGTCGGTGGCGGACGGCTTTACCTGGTTCTTGGTCAAGATATCTGGCAACGGCACGATGTCGCAGAACACCATTGACGCTCTCAACAGCCTGACCACACCGGGACTGACCGCCTTCAATAGCCGCAATCCGGCGGGCGTTCCCAGCGGTTGCGGTGACGGCGCATGGACGGTCAACATCACTGGAAAGTCCACCGGCGCAACATCGGCGGTCAACTTCTACTCGTGGGGCGGTCGTGGCAATTTGACCAATGTCTTGGACTTGTTGGACCCAGGTATTGGCTTCTTGTCGCTGGCCTTCACCGGCTCGGGCTTGGCCAATGACGGCTTGGTGTCGACCTGCTCGCAGCGTCTGGGCCGTGTGATTCGTGCGGACTACCTAATGAATCATTTGGACGCCGTCAACGGCTGGTTTGGCTGGGTTTCTCCGTTTGAGACCAACCCCAAGACGGTTTACCGCCAGCAGGCCAACCGCTTGAAGAACGCGGGTCTGTAATGAAAACCCAGGCCATCAAAATTGGCCTGGTCGCAGCGGTGGTGCTCACCGCCGCTGCGGTTTACCAGTCTCAATCCGATAACACCGATGGGGCCGCTGCCATGGATGCGACCCAGGCTGCACCGCATTCACAGGCAAGCAACTTTGCGCCGTCCTTTGTAGGTACCCAAATTGATGGGCAACTGATTGCCAAGGCGGGCCAATTGGAGTTGAGTGAAGCCCTGATTGCCCGGTTTGACTACTACCTGGCTGCCGTGGGTGAGCGTCCGTTACCCCAAATCTACGCCGAAATCGAGCGCAACATCAATACCGAATTGGCGCTGAGCCCAGCCGCCGCGGCTGAGGCCAAACGCATATTCAGAACCTACATCGAATTCAAAGGCGCAACCAAATCACTGCCAGTGGTCTCCGCCGATGACCCGGCGCCCCTGCGCGCGATTCGTAACCGCTTTGAGGCCGAACGCACCCTGCGCGCGCGCTACTTCACGGCGGCTGAAGTGGCGGCCCTGTTTGGCAGCAACGACTTCACCGCCGACGACGCCATGGCGCGCATGGAGATCAAAGCCAACCCACAGTTGACTGAGCCCCAAAAGCAAGCCCAACTGGCCCAGCTGGACGCCAGCCTGTCGCCTGAGGTGCGTGCTTGGCGTGCGCCACAGGCCAGTGTGGACGCATTGCAGGCCGCTGAGAAAGAAGCCCGCGCACGCGGTGCCAATGCCGCAGAGATGCTGGCAGTGCGCACCGCCTTGGTGGGGGCAGAAGCTGCGCGCAACCTGGCAGCGCTGGACGAAGAAAATGCGGCCTGGGACCGGCGTGTGCAAGCCTTCAAGGCGGAGAAAAATACCATCTTGGCCAACATGGCGCTTTCCGAGCCCGAACGGCTTGCCAGCCTAGACCGCGTGCGCGAGCGCGACTTTAAACCCAACGAGCTTTTCTTGCTGCACGCCTCAGAACAGTAGCGTTTAACAGTGCGTGAGTTACTATCAAATAGATAGCTGCTTGCGCAATATCCAAGAGGGCTAGAGGCCAATTTGGCAATAAAAATCGGGCAGCTTGAGCATTCGCCCTAGTGCCCGATTTTGCCTTGCGCCGTCTACCCCAGCAACGCGTTCAAGAAGATGCGTGGAATCTTCAAGAAGCTGGGGCGGTATTGGAATGCCACCAGCAAGCGGCCCAAGATGCCGCCTTTGCGGTTGGTGATAAACCACGGCGGGCGGGGCAGCAGGGTGAACGAGAAGCTCAGCAGGTTGCGGGGGTAGGGCTTGAAGGGTGCCTCCACCACCGTGCGCTCGGGCTTGTCAAACAGGCAGGTGTTGTGCACCACACCAATGCCGCTTTGCACGTCTTGCAGGGTGTGGCCGGGGAATGCGCCCCAGGTGGCTTGCGGGGTCAAAAATCCCACGCCGGTCCAGGCGTTGATGGCGATGGTGCCGTAGCGCAGCGTGACCAGCAATTCTTCTAAGCGCTGGCGACCGATTTGCGCAATGGTGGCCGGGTGGATCACGATGTTGGCGCCTAACGTGCCATAGAGCTGCGTGTTGGCAAATTCGATGGCGGCTTTCAAATAGGCCTCGGGGTCGGTGCCAGGAAGTTCGGTCACATTCAGTGCGGGCGCAAAGACCTCCAGGGCCTTGATGGCCGTGCCGTTGCTGGCATCGAGCTTGGCAATCAGTACGTCGTCGCCGCCCACCCGGTGCAGCGCCCGGGTCTGCGGGTTGTTGGCGCTAAAGCCCGCCAGCCGGTCTTTGGCACCGGGGTAATACAGGGCCCGGGCTTCGGATCGGGAGATCACCCCCTCCAGTGCCGTGACCAACGCGGCCTTTTGGGCCCAGTCACGCGGCATCACCAGCACTTGGCAGGCAATACAGTTAAAGCCCGAGTTGTGCAGCTTTTGGGTGGCAATGTGTTCAGCCTGAAACTTGATGTCGGCCGCCGACCACGGACCGGGCACCACGATGGTGGGGCACACCGCACCCAACTCGGAGGTGATGGCGCGGGTATTTTGGGGCGTGTTGGCGGCCTTGTTGGCCAGGCCCTGGGCTCCGGGTCCCCAAACGATGGCGTCATGCGAAGCGCCGGCGCCGGTGATGTGCAGCGTCTCCACCAAAGGGTGGTTGCACAAATACTGCCCCACATCGGTGGCGCCACGCACGATGCGCAAGACGCCGCGGTCGGTGAGGGGCTTGAGCGCGGGGGTCAAAAACTCAATTAGGTAATCGTTGACCGGGTTCATCTTGAGGATGACTACTTCGTTCTCAGAAAACAGCTTTTGAAACACATCCAGCGGCGCAATCGACGCGATATTGCCCGCACCGAGTACTAAAGACAACTTGCCGGTTTTGTGCAGCGGGCTGGCGGCGCTATACAAGCCGGCAGTGTTCTGGGCCAGATTGGCTGGCGTTACGCCGGGCTGCATCCATACGTCGACTTTCACGCCGCTGAGCAGCAGGTGGTCCCAAATGGACGCGGGCAAGACGCGTGCAACGACTTGGCCGTTGGCGAGTTGGCGAACCTTCGTATGGTTCAAATGCTGCTTACTCTGTATGTCGGACAGGGTGTGCATCAACTGGTTGCAATAGTTCAGGATGCAGTAGGGGCCGGAGAGCCATTCCTCACCTTCCAGTGGCGAGCCTTGCGCAATGCCTTTCTTGCGTGATGCGGTTTCCGCCCATGCCTGGGCCACCGGCATCAGCGTTTCTTTGATTTCTGCCAGGATCGCAATGCGCTCAGCGATCGGGGTCTTGACCCATTTCTCGCGGTTGCCCGCAAGCAGTTGCAGGTCGCGGTCCAGTTCTGCAAAGGCGGTCAGGGGCGCAGGTGACGCGTTGGACGCGGCGTTGTCTTTCAAGATGGCGTTCATCGTTTTTCCTTGTTGAAGCAGTGGTCGGGTCGAGGTGGCGCAGGATACTACCTAACGCTGTTACCGGTTTGGTGAGTGAGTCTGCGATCGTGCGTCGGCCGCTGGTACAGTGCCTTTTTTGGTTGGTGGTGGGCGATCCCAGTCCTTCATTCCATAACGGGCAAGGGTTGCGGCGAGCAGGCCACTTTTTCTGAGTTTTTCAATTCCCGTATCGAGCGTTTTTCCAATCCATTCTGAACGCGCGGCATCGACATTGCTCAGGCCAACCGCCATCTTCTCGCGGTCCAGGCAGCCTGCGGACTTGATTCCCTTGCCTGCGATTCCTTTGGCTTGGATGTACTCAAATACATCACTGGTCAAGACGACCGTATCGGCGCGCTTAGAGCTAAGAAACTGAATGAGACGCGCGGCGAAGTCATTTTCGCCGCGCAGCTCAGTCACTCTGATCGTGTCTTTGTTCGCTGTGAGGTAATCTTCTATTGCGCCCATGCCAGAGTCCGCCAGCAAGGCAATGTGCCTGCCTTTTAGGTCTGGGTAATTCACATACTTCCAATGGGTCGCTTGGTCAACGTAGAAACAATATTGCTGGTAACCGACAGCCTGTTGGTGGTACGTAAACTGCGGGAATCCGGTCACCGTGGGTGTCAAGAGGCCATCGGCCTCACCACGCTCAACCATCTTCATGGCCCTCGTCCACGGTACATACTGCAATGTATAGGGGACACCTTGAATGGCCAACGCCTGAGAGACGATGTCAACCACATACCCCTTCTCCGTGGTGCTATTTTGACAATGCTGTGGACACCAGTCATCGACCACCAATGAAACGGGTTTCTCACCTGATACCGGCCAATTGGGGACTTGATCCAGCGCAGTCGAGCAACCCGTCCAGACCGAAAAAGCCATACACACGGCAGCCTTAAGCTTCTTGCTACCGGTTGGCATGGCAGATTTTGTAGCAAGCCCTGGGGTTGGCAGGCAGAGTTTCATCGCCGCAAGCATATAGGAATACGCACCGTTCCGAGCGCTAAATTGCAGGGTGTGCCCGATTCGGCTCGGGCGTTCGCGACGCCCAACGCGAAACCTAGTTGGCTGCTTCTAGCCCGTTGGCAAAATGTTCACGCATGCGCTGCTGCGCCGCATGTGCATCGCGGGCCACCAGTGCCGCCATGATGGCGCGGTGTTCGGCCAATGAGTCGGCAACACGACCCGTCTTGAGCAGCGAGTTTTGCCGGTTGAGCTTCATCACCTTGCGCAGATCCGCCACCATCTGGTCGCGCCAGCGGTTGTTGGCAATCGCCAGCAGCCGCATGTGAAAGCGCTCGTTCACCGCAAAAAAGGCTTGCGTGTCTGCTTGGCTTGGCGTGGCAGCGGCTTCCAGTTCTTGGTGCAGTTGCTCCAGCTCGCCCAGCTCTGCAGCGCTGGCCCGCTCGGCGACCACGGCGGCGGCATCGCTCTCAAGAAGGCTCAGCAGGTGGTAGACGTCAGCCAGGTCTTGGGCAGATACTTCGGTGACATAAGCGCCTCGGCGCACTTTCATGGTGATTAGCCCCTCCGTCGCCAGCACCTTGAGTGCCTCGCGCAGCGGGGTTCGGCTGATGCCGTATTCCTGCGCAATCTTCAGCTCGTCGATCCAGCTACCGGGCTCCAGCTCGCGCTTGTAAATGCGCTGGCGCAGCAATTCCGCCACCTCGACATACAAAGCGCGGGGCGCGAGTGAGCCGCTGGGGCGGGGCGGTTGCATCGTGGCGGGCATGGCAGAAATTGTAAGTCGGAATCTACATTCTTAATCAATAATTATAAATAATGTAAAATTGACAGCGCTGAAAGTGCAGCTGTGGCGCCACAATGCCGTGGTGCTCACTGGTGCCCCGCAAGTACCCCGAACCCGATGTATTGGATGCCGCCATGACCGACCGAGAAGCCGAATTCAAATCCGCCACGCTGCAAGATTGGGCCAAAGCGGCCGCCAAATCTGCCCCGGGTGGCCAGGTGGATGCACTCAATTGGGTCACGCCCGACGGCATCACCGTCAAGCCGCTCTACACCGCAGCCGACACGGCCAACTTGGCGCATGCCGACACGCTGCCCGGCTTTGAGCCCTACCTGCGCGGCCCGCAGGCCACCATGTATGCCGCGCGACCTTGGACCATTCGCCAGTACGCGGGCTTCTCTACCGCCGAAGAGTCCAACGCGTTTTACCGCAAAGGCTTGGCGGCCGGTGGGCAGGGCGTGTCAGTGGCCTTTGACTTGGCCACCCATAGGGGCTATGACAGCGACCACCCGCGCGTGACGGGCGACGTGGGCAAGGCTGGCGTGGCGATCGATTCAGTCGAAGACATGAAGATCCTGTTCGACCAGATTCCGTTGGACAAAGTGAGTGTCTCCATGACCATGAACGGCGCGGTGCTGCCGGTGCTGGCCGGTTACGTGGTGGCGGCCGAAGAGCAGGGCGTGTCCCAAGACCAATTGAGCGGCACCATTCAGAACGACATTCTGAAAGAGTTCATGGTGCGCAACACCTACATCTACCCACCCGCGCCCTCCATGCGCATCATTGGCGACATCATCGAGTACACGGCCACGCACATGCCCAAGTTCAACTCGATCAGCATCAGCGGCTACCACATGCAAGAGGCCGGTGCTAACCAGGCGCTGGAGTTGGCTTTTACTTTGGCCGATGGCAAAGAGTATGTAAAGACCGCCATTGCCAAAGGCATGGACGTGGACGACTTTGCCGGACGCCTCTCGTTCTTCTGGGCGATTGGCATGAACTTCTACTTAGAGGTAGCCAAGATGCGCGCCGCGCGCCTCTTGTGGTGCCGCATCATGAAAGGCTTTGACGCCAAAAAGCCCAAGAGCCTGATGCTGCGCACCCACTGCCAGACCAGCGGCTGGAGCCTGACCGAGCAAGACCCGTACAACAACGTCGTGCGCACCACGATTGAGGCCATGGCCGCTGTGTTTGGCGGCACCCAAAGCCTGCACACCAACAGCTTTGACGAGGCCATCGCGCTGCCCACCGAGTTCAGCGCCCGCATTGCCCGCAACACCCAGCTCATCATTCAGGAAGAGACCCACATCACCAATGTGATCGACCCCTGGGCTGGCAGCTACATGATGGAAAAGCTGACGCAAGACATGGCGGATGCCGCTTGGGCCATCATCGAAGAAGTGGAGGCCATGGGCGGCATGACCAAGGCGGTGGACAGCGGCTGGGCCAAGCTCAAGATCGAGGCGGCGGCGGCCGACAAGCAAGCCCGCATCGACAGTGGGCAAGACGTGATTGTGGGCGTCAACAAATACAAGCTCGACAAAGAAGACGCCATCGAAGCCCGCGATATTGACAACGTGGCGGTGCGTGACTCTCAGATAGCGCGCTTGCAAAATATCAAGGCAAAACGCGACTCAGCCCTCGTCAATGCTGCGCTGGCTGCTATCACTTCTGCAGCAGAAGCTAACACCGGAAACCTGCTCGACCTGTCCATCAAAGCCATCCGCCTGCGCGCAACGGTGGGTGAGGTGAGTGACGCCATGGAAAAAGCCTTTGGCCGCCACCGCGCCGAGCCCAGCAAGGTCAGCGGCGTCTATGCCGCCGCCTATGATGCGGGCTCCACCCCGGGAGAGACCATGGAATATTGGAACCAGCTCAAAGCCGACATCGCCGCCTTCGCCGAGAAAGAAGGCCGCCGCCCCCGTGTGATGATTAGCAAACTGGGTCAAGACGGCCACGACCGCGGCGCCAAAGTGGTGGCCACCGCGTTTGCCGATTTGGGCTTTGACGTGGACATGGGCCCGTTGTTCCAAACCCCCGAAGAATGCGCCCGCCAAGCCATTGAAAACGATGTGCATGCGGTGGGTGTCTCCACCTTGGCGGCAGGCCACAAAACCCTAGTGCCCGCCATCATTGCCGAGCTGAAAAAGCAGGGCGCTGACGACATCGTGGTGTTTGTAGGTGGCGTGGTGCCGCGCCAAGACTATGACTTTTTGTATGCCGCGGGGGTCAAAGGCATCTATGGCCCGGGCACGCCGATTCCGGTTAGCGCTCGGGATGTGTTGAGCCAGATTGAAAAGGCAATTGGTTGATGGGTATGCGTTGGTATATACCAGAAGTATCTATTATTGATATATACTTTTGATACCTATCCCTCGTAAGGAGAATGACATGACCACCGTATCCGTCGATATCGCCAAAGTCTTCACCACCGGCCGAAGCCAGGCTGTGCGCCTGCCCAAAGCATTTCGGTTTGCGACTAAGGAGGTCACGATCGAGCGACATGGCGACGCGCTTATCTTGCGCCCCAAGCTGGACGACGCAACGTGGGCGCAGCAAGTCATTGCGGCAGTGGCGGCTTTTGGCCCAGACATGCAATTGGAGCGTGCCGACGATTGGCCCCAAGCAGACCGTGAGCCGATGCTCCCATGATGTACCTGCTCGACACCAATATCTGCATCTACATCATCAATGGGCAGCCCGCGCCGGTGTTGCAGCGATTGATCCAAGTCGGCCGAGAGTCGTTGGTAATTTCCACCGTGACCGTGGCTGAGTTGGCGTTTGGTATCGCAAAAAGTACGCGCACGGATTCCCGTGCAAAGTTGGAGAATTTCTTGTCAAAATTCCCCATTCTGGATTGGGATCAGGATGCAGCGTGGGTCTATGGCAATGTGCGCCAGACGCTGGAGGCCAAGGGCCAACGGATTGGCGAGCGGGATTTGCTGCTGGCCTGTCAGGCATTAGCCCTTGGCGCCACCATGGTCACCAACAACTCCCGCGAGTTCGAACGCATTGAGGGCTTGAAGCTGGAGAACTGGGTTGCGTGAGATTGTGTCGCTGATCGTCCGGTACGTGCCCAAGCGCGGAGGGCGCGCGCGTGCATGATTTGCAAAGCATCCTGGCTGGGAATAGTGCGATCCAGCGCCGCGCCATTGCCAAAGCCATCACACTCTTAGAGTCCACCCGCGCCGACCACCGCGCGCAGGCGGACGAGCTGCTCACGGCTTTGCTGCCACACACCGGAAAGTCTTTCCGCCTCGGCATCAGCGGTGTACCCGGCGTGGGAAAGTCCACCTTCATCGAAGCCTTGGGTCTGTATCTCATCAACAAAGACCACCGCGTGGCGGTGCTCACCATTGACCCGTCTAGCACCGTGTCGGGCGGCTCCATTTTGGGCGACAAGACCCGTATGGAGCAGTTGTCGGTGCGTGAGGAAGCCTACATCCGCCCCAGCCCCAGCAGCGGAACCTTGGGTGGTGTGGCCGAGAAAACGCGCGAGGCGATGCTGGTTTGTGAGGCGGCTGGTTATGACATCGTGATTGTCGAGACCGTGGGCGTCGGCCAGTCTGAGACCGCCGTGCAGGGCATGACCGATATGTTTGTGCTGATGCAGTTGCCCAATGCGGGCGACGAGTTGCAGGCCATCAAAAAAGGTGTGATGGAGTTGGCCGATTTGGTGGTCATCAACAAAGCCGACATTGACCCCGACGCCGCCACCCGGGCACGGGCGCAGATTACATCCAGCCTGCGCTTGCTGGGTATGCACGGCACCCATAGCGCCCATGGCGCCAACCCTGCCACCGTTTGGCACCCGCAGGCCATTCAACTCAGCGCACTGCTGGGCAGTGGCGTCGATACATTCTGGTCGGCAGTAACGGAATTCAAAAATCTCGCACAAGCCAACGGCCAGTTGGCAGCGCGCCGCCAGCAACAGGCACTGGCCTGGATGTGGGAACGTGTTGATGCCGGCCTGAAGCACGCTTTCAAAGCCAACCCCGCCGTGCGTGCGCAATTGCAGGCCACCACCGATGCGGTCGCGTCCGGCACGCTTGCGGCGTCCACTGCAGCACGAAATCTGCTTGCAGCCCACGCAGAACCTGCGCAAGCAGCTACTAAAAATATAGCAAATTCACCCTGAGTGAGTTTCTCAATCAAAGCGATACCTTAAAAGGACCCACCATGCACGACATCCTGGAACAGTTAGAAGCCAAGCGCGAGCTGGCCCGCCAAGGCGGCGGCGAGAAGCGCATTGCGGCCCAGCACAAAAAAGGCAAACTCACCGCCCGCGAGCGCTTGGAGGTTTTGCTGGACGAAGGCACCTTTGAAGAATGGGACATGTTTGTAGAGCACCGCTGCGTGGACTTTGGCATGCAAGAGCAAAAGATTCCGGGCGACGGCGTGGTCACTGGCTACGGCATGATCAACGGCCGCTTGGTGTTTGTGTACAGCCAAGACTTCACCGTGTTCGGCGGCGCCTTGAGCGAGGCCCATGCCGAGAAGATTTGCAAGGTGATGGACCAGGCGATGAAGGTGGGTGCCCCGGTGATTGGCCTGAACGATTCGGGCGGCGCGCGTATCCAAGAGGGTGTGGCATCGCTGGGTGGTTATGCCGACGTGTTCCAGCGCAACGCAATGGCCAGCGGCGTGGTGCCGCAAATCAGCATGATCATGGGCCCCTGCGCCGGTGGCGCGGTCTACAGCCCTGCCATGACCGACTTCATTTTCATGGTCAAAGATTCCAGCTACATGTTTGTCACCGGCCCCGAGGTCGTCAAGACCGTGACGCACGAAGAGGTCACCGCTGAAGAGCTGGGCGGCGCTATCACCCACAGCACCAAAAGTGGCGTGGCTGATTTGGCGTTTGAAAACGATGTAGAGGCGCTTTTGATGCTGCGCCGCCTCTACAACTACTTGCCCTTGTCTAACCGCGAGAAAGCTCCGGTGCGCCGCAGCGGCGACCCTATCGACCGCCTAGACACCAGCCTGGACACCTTGGTGCCCGACAACCCCAACAAAGCCTACGACATGAAGGAGTTGATCGTCAAAACCGTGGACGATGGCGACTTTTTTGAGCTGCAGCCTGAGTATGCCAAAAACATCCTGATCGGCTTTGCCCGCATGGACGGCCAGACGGTGGGCATTGTGGCCAACCAGCCGCTGGTGTTGGCGGGTTGCCTAGACATCAAGAGCAGCATCAAGGCAGCGCGTTTTGTACGCTTTTGTGATGCGTTCAACATACCCGTCATCACCTTTGTGGATGTGCCTGGTTTCATGCCTGGCACCAGCCAAGAGTACGGCGGCATCATCAAGCACGGTGCCAAGTTGCTGTATGCCTATGCCGAATGCACGGTGCCAAAAATTACGGTCATCACCCGCAAAGCCTATGGCGGTGCGTACGACGTGATGGCCTCCAAACACCTGCGTGGTGACGTCAACTTTGCATGGCCCAATGCCGAGATCGCGGTCATGGGGGCCAAGGGTGCGGTGGAGATCATCTTCCGCGAGGACAAAGGCGACCCGGCCAAACTCGCTGCCAAAGAGGCGGAATACAAAGCCCGCTTTGCCAACCCCTTTGTCGCCGGTGCGCGGGGCTTTATTGACGATGTGATTTTGCCCAGCGAGACGCGTAAGCGCATTTGCCGGTCGCTGGTGATGCTGAAGGACAAGAAGATTGAGAACCCTTGGCGCAAGCACGGGAATATTCCGCTTTGATTTGCGACAGTATGGACACCACGTTGAATCGCGCTGGCTCGGGCTGCCCGGACGTTTTGCTCCGTGTCCCCCGCGCTGCGCGCTCCTCCTTGACCTGCGCAAAACGCCCAGGCAGCCCGAGCCCGGGTGTTTGGCATTCGTTCATCCGAATTCACACTTCCTTCGCAGCGACGGGCATGGTGTGTCTGCTGCAGCGAAGTCAAGGAGGAGCCCGTAGGGCGGGGGACATGAGCGGAGGCGGATACACCGTGCCCGTCGCGGGCCCAGTGAGAACACCACACCAACCCAATATCAATGCCCCCGTTGGCATACCAAACACCGTTAGGAGACTGCAATGTTTACCAAAATACTGATCGCGAACCGGGGTGAAATCGCCTGCCGCGTGATTGCCACCGCCCGCAAAATGGGTATCAAAACCGTAGCCGTTTATTCTGAGGCTGACAAAGACGCACGCCATGTGCTGATGGCCGACGAGGCCGTGCACATCGGCCCTGCGCCTAGCCGCGAGAGCTACTTGATGGCTGACAAAATCATCGCCGCCTGCAAACAAACCGGCGCCCAAGCCGTGCACCCCGGTTACGGCTTTTTGAGCGAAAACGCAGCCTTTGCTAAGCAGGTCGAGGAAGAGGGCATCATCTTCATTGGCCCCAAGCACTATTCCATTGCCGCCATGGGCGACAAGATCGAGTCCAAGAAGCTGGCGAGTGCTGCCGGGGTCAATTGCATCCCCGGTGTGAACGACGCCATTGAGACGCCTGAAAGGGCGGTCGAGATTGCCCAAGGTATTGGGTACCCGGTAATGATCAAGGCCAGTGCCGGCGGCGGCGGTAAAGGCCTGCGCGTCGCGGCCAATGATAAAGAAGCGTTTGAGGGTTTTACAAGTTGCCGCAATGAGGCGCGCAACAGCTTTGGCGATGACCGGGTATTTATTGAGAAGTTTGTCGAAGAGCCCCGCCACATCGAGATTCAGCTCATGGGAGACAGCCAGGGCAATGTCATTTATCTGAACGAGCGCGAGTGCTCTATTCAGCGCCGCCACCAAAAGGTGATTGAAGAGGCGCCCAGTCCGTTTATCACCGACGCAACCCGCCAGGCCATGGGTGAGCAGGCTGTGGCGCTGGCCAAGGCAGTGAAATACCAGAGTGCGGGGACGGTCGAGTTTGTGGTCGGCAAGGACCAATCGTTCTACTTTTTAGAGATGAACACCCGCCTGCAGGTCGAGCACCCAGTGACCGAATGTATTACCGGGCTGGACTTGGTGGAGATGATGATCCGTGTTGCAGCGGGCGAAGCACTGCCCATCACCCAATCGGGCGTGCGCCGTGAGGGCTGGGCGATCGAGTGCCGCATTAACGCCGAAGACCCGTTTCGCAACTTTCTGCCCAGCACCGGGCGGCTGGTGCGCTTTGTGCCGCCACACCAAACCATGTTCCAGGCCCGCACCCAAGACGTGCTGGGCGTGCGGGTGGACACCGGCGTGCAAGACGGCGGCGAGATCCCCATGTTTTACGACTCGATGATCGCCAAGCTCATCGTGCACGGCACCGACCGCAACGACGCGATTATCAAGATGCGTGAGGCCCTGAATGGGTTTGTGATCCGGGGTGTGTCCAGCAACATCCCCTTTCAGGCCGCACTCTTGGCGCACCCCAAGTTTGTGGCTGGTGACTTCAACACCGGCTTCATTGCGGAGCACTACGGCAAGGGTTTTGCGGCGGAAGATGTGCCACATGACGACGCCGATTTCTTGATTGCGTTGGCGGCCTTTGTGCGGCGCAAATCCCGCGAGCGGGCAGCGGGCATATCGGGCCAATTGCCAGGCTACGCGGTCAATGCGGGCAAAGACTACGTGGTGGTGACGCTGGACGGCGCGGGTGCACACACCTACACGCCCGTGCATGTGGACGAATTTGTGGGTGAATTGGGCTCCGCCCGTTTCAAAGTGGGCGCAAGCAGCTATGAAATTCGTAGCAACTCGCGCTTGAACGACATCGCCATTGACGGCACCGTGAATGGCCAGCCCTTTACTGCCCAAATCGAGCGCGGCACGCCCAAGAACCCGTTGGCACTGCGGGTCCAACATAACGGTACCCGAATCGACGCGTTAGTGGTGTCCCCGCGTATGGCGGAGTTACACGCGCTGATGCCGCACAAAGCCCCGGCGGACATGAGCCGCTTCGTGCTCTCACCCATGCCCGGCCTGCTGGCCGAAGTGTCGGTGGTGGTGGGCCAAAAGGTGCAAGCCGGTGAACGGGTGGCGGTGATTGAAGCGATGAAGATGGAAAACGTTCTGTTTGCCGCCGCCGACGGCGTGGTCGGCAAGGTGTTGGCCGCCAAGGGTGAGAGCCTGTCGGTAGACCAGCCGATTGTGGAGTTTGTATGAGCACCACGCCCCAGAGTGCACGGCCCTTCAAAGTGCTGGGTATCCAGCAAATTGCCATTGGCGGGCTCGACAAAAAGCGCTTGCAAACGCTGTGGGTCGATATGCTGGGCTTGGAAGTGACCGGTACCTTCCAGAGCGAAAATGAAAATGTGGACGAAGACATCTGCGCCATCGGCAGCGGCCCGTTCAAGGTCGAGGTGGACTTGATGCAGCCGCTGGACCCCGACAAAAAGCCGGCAGTGCACACCACGCCACTCAACCATGTGGGGCTGTGGATTGATGATTTGCCCGGCGCCGTGCAGTGGTTAGCCGAAAAGGGCGTGCGTTTTGCGCCCGGCGGCATCCGCAAGGGGGCTGCCGGATTCGACATTTGCTTCTTGCACCCCAAGTCGAACGATGAATTTCCGATTGCCGGTGAGGGCGTCTTGATCGAACTGGTCCAAGCGCCGCCAGAGGTTATTGGCGCTTTTGCGGCGCTGGTAAAGGGCTCTCCGACCTTCGTTTGATATGGATCAATAGCGATTGTCTTATTGGTTCTGGGACGACTCTGCACCCTATGATTCCGATGGGTGAGCCCTAACTTAGGGCGTGTGTGTCCATCAAGGAGTGTGCTCCATGCCTCTCAGCTATTTGTTAAAA
The DNA here is from genome assembly GCA_038230175.1 of Burkholderiales bacterium. Taxonomy (GTDB): domain Bacteria; phylum Pseudomonadota; class Gammaproteobacteria; order Burkholderiales; family Burkholderiaceae_C; genus Allorhodoferax. The sequence goes on along the minus strand of JBBRNS010000005.1, from coordinate 28,968 downwards.
CCCGGGGTCTCGCTCCTGCGTCGTTTGCGCTTTTCCGGCAAGCTCGTGGTGTTGGCTTTCTTGTCGTTGCTCCCTGCTCTGGCAGTCGTTGCGCAGCTGGTGTGGGGCGGCATGCCAGACAGCCGTTTGACTGCAGTGCTGTGGTCCATCGTTTTGGGTTTTGCGCTTTTGGTGTACTTTTTGCTGGCTATGCACCGCAGCATGAGCCACGATTTGGCGCAAGTCATAGCTGCGTCCAACAAGATGCTGGCAGGTGATTTGCGCCTAAGCCTGGACTTGACTGGACGTGACGAGTTCGGCGCTCTGGGGGTTTCGGTTGCGCAACTGGGGCGAACCATTTCCGGCATGGTCGCCAATGTACGCAGCAACGCGGCATTCGTGGCCCATGCGGGCCAGAGTATGGCGGTGGGCAATAGACTGTTGTCAGATCGCACTGAACAGCAAGCCAGCAATTTGGAAGAAACGGCCGCCAGTGTGGAGGAGTTGTCTTCAACCGTCCAAGAAGGAGCCAGTTCTGCCGGCCAAGCCAATGCCCAAGCAGCCCAATTGCGTGGCGTGGCCGATGCGGGTGCTTCCGCCATGGTCCAGGCCGTGCAATCTGTCGAGACGATTCAAGCGGGTGCTAAGCGGATGGATGAAATTGTGGGCGTCATCGACGGCTTGGCATTTCAGACCAACATCTTGGCGCTTAATGCCGCAGTAGAGGCGGCGCGGGCGGGGGAATCTGGCCGTGGTTTTGCAGTCGTGGCCAGTGAAGTGCGGTCTCTGGCGCAGCGCTCGGCGGAATCGGCGAAAGAAATACGCGCGCTGATTGCCACTTCAGCCAGTCAGGTGGCCTCTAGTGTGAAATGCATACACGCTGCTGGTGCCAACATCACGCAAGTTGTTTCTGGCATTCGTGAAGTCGCCGCCAATATGGCAAAGATCGCAGAGTCCAACAGAGAGCAGAGCGTGGGGCTGACTGAAGTCACTGCCGCGATTCAGCAAATCGATGAACTCACCCAACAAAACGCGCTGATGGTGGAGGACGCCGTGACGAAGGCGATCGATCTTGAGGGAAGAGCCAGCACCTTGGTTGAGTCGGTCGCCGTTTTTAAACTCCAACAGGGCTCGGCCGAGGAAGCGGCAGCCTTGGTCGCGCGCGCTGTTGCGCACCGGCAGCGCACGTCTAAGGACCAGTTCGTGCGGGATGTGACAACGCCCGCCAATGGCTTTCATGACCGAGATATGTATGTGTTCATCTTGAACAGCAGCGGGGCCTATTTGGCATTTGGCGGCAACCCGGCTAAGGTTGGCACGCGGGTGCAAGACATTGCCGGAATCGACGGTGACGGGCTTCTGGATGCCATCATTGGCCAAGCCCAACGCGAGCCGGGTTGGGTTGAGTACGACATTACCAACCCCAGTACCGGCAAGGTGCAAAGCAAGATGTCTTTTGTGCAACAGGTGGATGACCTGTATGTTGGCTGCGGTGTGTACAAGAATCTTGAGTGTGGCTACCTAAGCGTCACTTGGGTAAAGTGTGCAGTGGCATGGGGTAGGCCTATGTATGGCACTGATTGGGCCCAGTCCTTTCCGCAGTTTTGTTGCGCCAGTGCCCCCAGCACCTTGCTAAAAAAGGGTGTGCCAGAACGGGTCCGGCCTGCTAGACTGCCGGCAAACGCCGCCCCTCAATCGCATGCCAACCTCCACCCAACCCAACCAGGGTATAGATGACTCAGACGGGTTGCGGCACTTCGTGCGCTGGACCCAGGCGGTCATCATGGGTGCCGCTTTAGCATCATTTTTCAGCATTGCCTTAGTGGGTCGGGGTGGTTGGAACTTGTATGTTCCGTGCGTGGGTATGACCAGCGTAGTGCTTTTGAGCCACTGGCAACTGCGCCGCAGCCCCGAGCGTGCGGTGATGGTGTTGGTGTTGGGGGCTTGGTTGATAGCCAGCGCGACGACACTGATTTTTTCCGGTGTCCATACGGCCGTCACCATTATTTTTCCGTTCTCTATTGCCATGGCGGGCTGGATTTTGGGTGGACGGTGGCTGGTCAGCATGGCGGTGGTTACTGTTGTCTTTTTGACGGGTGTTGGTTTGGCGGAAATGGGTGGTTATTTCCGACCCACAGCCCGGGCTGCGACGCCGGTGGTGATGATTGCCGTCATTGGGTTAACCTGCGCCACCGCATTTTTGGCCCATGCTGCGCGTTTGAATTTGTGGAACAGCCGCTCCAAAGCCATACAGTTGGCCGCTGCCATGGCCCAGAAGAATGAAATGCTGGCGCTGCGTGAGCGCGACCTCAAGCTGTTTTTGAACAACGTGCCCGCTGCGGTTGCGTCATTTGATGCACAAGGGCACTTGCGCCGCTGCAATCCGCGCTACGCCGCCTTGTTTGGGCGGGTTCCGGCGGACATTGTGGGTAAGCCCTTTGCTGAATATGCGACCGCCGAAATGGTGGACCAGGTCAGACCTTTCTGGAAAGAAATTATGGCGGGGCAGCCACAAAACTACCGGCGTTCGCACCACGATGTGGTCAGTGGCGAATTGCGGTGGATCGATGGCAATGTGTTGCCAGAAATGCACGATGGCGCCGTCGTGGGCATGTTTGCCGTGTTTGTGGACGTGACCGACAAAGTGCGGGTCGAGACCGAAATTTTGACCCTCAATGCTGAATTGGAACAGCGCGTGGCTAGCCGCTCGGCCGAGCTGGCCCAGGCCATGCAGACGCTGCACGACTCACGGGAAGAACTGGTGCGCAGCCAAGCGCGTGCGACGCTGTCGGTGTTGGTGGCCAGCGTGTCGCATGAGCTGAGCACACCTATTGGCAATAGCCTGCTGGTCGCCCATTCGCTGGCCGACGTGTCCACAGAGTTGCAGCACCAGCTCGACACTGGGCAACTGAAAAAGTCGACTCTGACAGAGCTCAACACCACCTTGCTCAGTGGCGGGCAATTGCTGGTCAGCAACTTGGACCGCGCCAAAAAATTACTGAGCAACTTTAAGCAGGTATCCGCCGACCAAGCCAGTGAGCAGCGCCGCACATTTGATTTGGCCGAGGTGGTGGCTGAGGTGGTTTCATCACTCAGCCCCAGCTTGAAAAATTCGCCACACAAGGTGGTGGTGGCCATTGCGCCAGGGTTGGTGATGGACAGCTTCCCTGGGCCACTGGGCCAGGTGTTAATTAACCTCATTAACAATGCCTACCTGCATGCGTTTGAGGGCCGGGGCGACGGGGTCTTAAGCATTGGCGCACAACAGCAGGGTGATCGCGCGGTCGTTCGGCTCGCCGACAACGGCGTGGGTATGGCGCCCGACGTACTGGCCCACTTGTTTGACCCGTTTTTCAGCACCAAGGTGGGTCGTGGCGGAACCGGCTTGGGCATGGCCATCGTAGACCGCTTGGTGCGCAAGACGCTGGGGGGCACGGTGCAGGTTGAATCGTCTGTGGGGCAGGGCACCACGTTTGAATTGTCTTTGCCCTTGGTTGCCCCCACTGAGCCGTTGGACACCGGGCCCGCCCCGCTGGTCTAATCCGCGCCTGTTGCGCCGCGCTTGGCACGGGCGCGCTCTAGTGCTGCCTCGATGATTTTGCGTTTGTGGTCCAGCACCACCGGGTCGGTGTGTTGTGAGTGCTCGGCCAAGTTGTCCAGTTTGGTCTGCGCTTTGGCTTCGAGCCGCAGGGCCTGCTCAGCGGTCTCGTTTTGGCGCCGCAGTGTGCCCGTTTCATAACGGGTTCGGGCCGTTTGGGCCGCTGACGCTGACCACGCCGCCCAGCCGGTGGCGGTGCCGCTGGCATTTTCAATTTCAATGCAGTCTACCGGGCACGCTGGCAAGCACAACTCGCAGCCGGTGCAAAACGCTTCGATTACGGTGTGCATGCGTTTGTTGCTGCCCACGATGGCGTCGGTCGGGCAGGCGGGGATACACAGTGTGCACCCGATGCACCATTTCTCGTCGATAAAAACAACCGATCGGGGTGCTTCCAACCCAAAGGCGGGGTCCAGTGGGGGGCTTGCCTTGCCCACGATGGCAGCCAAGCGGCTCACGCCTGCTTGACCGCCTGGGGGGCACTGGTTGATGTCTGCCTCGCCTGCCGCCATGGCCTGCGCGTAGCCCGCGCAATCGGGATAGCCGCAGCGGGTGCACTGGGTTTGGGGCAAGGCGTCGAGCAGGCGGGCCGCCAGCCCTGCCAGGGGACGCTGCAGGGTGGTCACTGTGGTTTTGGCTTGCGCTTGCGTGCTACAGTTTTAGTAGCTGCTTGCGCAGGTTCCACGAGGGCTGGAGCACTATTTTTTATTTTTTTTTGGCTTACACCATGGTGCGCGGCGATGAAGGCCTTGACCTCTGGGTACACATGGTCCCGCCAGCGCCTGCCCGAGAAAATGCCGTAGTGGCCTGCGCCCTTGGCTTCAAAATGGCGCTGGTTTTTGCCTGGAACACCGGTGCAAATGCCGTGTACTGCCTGGGTCTGGCCGGAGCCAGAAATGTCGTCCAACTCACCCTCAACCGACATCAGCGCGGTGGCGGTGATGTCGGCTGGGCGCACCCGCTCCAGCGTGCCGTCCTCACCGCGCACATCCCAAGTGCCGTTGACCAGGCTGAAGTCTTGGAAAACGACCTTGATGGTGTCCAGGTAGTAGTTGGCATCCATGTCCAACACGGCGTTGTACTCGTCGTAAAACGTGCGGTGGGCATCGGTGCTGGCATCGTCGCCTTTGATGAGGTCTTTGAAGTAGTCGTAATGGCTTTTTGCGTGGTGGTCCGGGTTCATGGCCACAAAACCGGTGTGCTGCAAGAAGCCGGGGTACACCCGCCGGCCCGCACCGGGGAAGGTGGTGGGCACCCGATAAATCACGTTGTTCTCAAACCAGCTGTGGCTCTTGTTCATGGCCAGATTGTTCACCGCCGTGGGCGACTTGCGTGCGTCAATAGGGCCGCCCATCATGGTCATGGTCAAGGGGGTTGTCTCGCCCCGGCTGGCCATCAACGATACGGCAGCCAGCACCGGCACCGTGGGCTGGCACACGCTCATGACGTGGCAGTTGCCGTATTTGCCCTGGATGTGGCGGATGAACTCTTGCACGTAGTTGACGTAATCATCCAGGTGGAATTCGCCCTCCGCCAGTGGCACCAGGCGGGCGTTTTTCCAATCTGTGATGTACACCTTGTGGTCTTTGAGCATGGCCTTGACCGTATCGCGCAGCAGGGTTGCGTAGTGGCCCGACAGGGGAGCCACGATGAGTACCACCGGCTGGTCTTTGATGGTGTCCAGCGTGGCGTTGTCATCGGTGAATCGCTTGAACCGGCGAAGCTCGCAAAAGGGTTTGTTGATTTCTACCCGCTCATGGATGGCCACGTCCACGCCATTGACATCAATGGTGCGCAGGCCGAATTCGGGCCTTTCGTAGTCCTTGCCCAGGCGGTGCATCAGGTCGTAGCCTGCAGAAATCCGTTGCGCGAAAGGGTTTTGGCCCAAAAAGGACAGGGGATTTGCATAGGCCTTGGCCGCCGCAAAAGCCATGTCGGAAAACGGCTCCATCAAAGATCGTTGGGTTTCATAAAGCTGGTACAGCATGGCAGCCTCGCTTTCAGTTATGTTGCAGTGCAATATAACAGCAAAGGCCGATTGATGGGTTCAGAATCAATCGCCCGAGCCTCGCCAGTGGCGCACATTAATTATTTGGGCGCAGCTGCATCCAAATTGACAATGCCCTCGTTCTTACTGGGTGCAGCCGCACATCGCACTCATTGATCACTGCTACAGAGCAATGCTTGATCGGTGTTCCAACCCTCTCAACGAATAAGGCACTATATGAAACTAAAAAAAACGATGACAGCCCTGGCAGCTTGCATTTTGACCGCGTCCGCATGGGCCGCACCGGGAACGTTTTCCACCTTTGAGTCAACCGGCGCAAATCCAGCGGCCATTACCGCAACCCGTGATGCGTTTCGCGCGGCTATCGGCGGCGGCACGGTTGCCGGTGCCAATGGGTCTTTTGGGGGGCAGCGCTTCGAGGTCAATTGGGACGGTGTTCCAGACAATCGCTCCGACTCCAATCCGTTGCCGGGCAACTTCTTCAACGTCAACTCCCCGCGCGGCGTCGTCTTCAACACACCGGGTACCGGCTTTTTGGTGAGTGCCAAGGCTGGTTTGTCGACGCCAATCTTGTTCGGGTTTGCCAACGACTTTCAAACCTTTAGCGCACAACGCTTGTTCACCGCGGTCAACAGCAACATCACGGATGTCACCTTTTTCGTGCCAGGCACCAATACCGCAGCGACGACCAGCGCGTTTGGCGCCATCTTTGTGGATGTAGAAGCCGCCGGCCAGACCAAAATAGAGTTTTTTGACGCGCAGGGTGCGTTGATCTACGGACACGACGCATTGGTGGCGGGCAACCAGGGTTTGAGCTTCTTGGGCGCGATATCCGAGGACGGCGCTCGGATCAGTCGGGTTCGTCTAACTTCGGGCCTGAATACGATTGTGTCCAACGGCGTTCTGGGTAATGCAGACGCCGATGTGGTTGTGATGGACGACTTTTTGTACGCCGCTCCGATCAGTGCGGTGCCAGAGCCCTCTAGCCTGGCCTTGCTCGGGGCAGGTCTGGCATTCATTGGCAGCAAGCGTCGCCGTTCATTGCGCCGTGCCCAAGGGGATTGCGCCAATGGAGAGGGTGGGCAGATTCAAGCGTAAGCGGTGAATTGGGCATAGAAATAGCCGCCAGGGGTGGCGGCTGGGTCAGGGCTGCAGGCGTTTGCGCTAACCGCTTGTTGATACGGTTAGGAGCAATGAATGCCAGCGCCTATTCGCAAGCACTATTGAATGCGGCGCATGGTCCAACGCTGGTTTTGACCGCCCGTCCATCCGAATTGAATCAATGGCACGCCACTTTGCGTGGAGCCCCCGTTCACGTCGGCCACTTTGCCGCTGTGAACCGCTTGTAAGCGCACCGTTCCATCGCCATTGTTGACGGGGTACCACAATTGGTTATTGGAACGCAGGCATGTCCATTGCCAGATGGGAGCCATGTCGGCGGTACTGACTTGGGACACATCCATACACTTGCCGCTGCTCTTGGATTTGATCTCAAATTTTCCGCCGCCGACATCCGTCATGATCCAAGCTTGTGCAGGCGTTGAATTGCACGCGTACTGCTGAATGGCGACGCCATCGCCGGTACCGGAACCTTTCAAATCGAGACAAAGGCCAGAGTGCTTGGCGCGCAACTCATAGGTGCCGCCGCTAACGTTCCTGTAATAACCCGCTTTCGCCACGCCCGACGCGGGGTCCCCAAAGCTTGCATTATTCACAGCGATGCTACCGGTGACACCGTACTTGTAGTTGAATGCGCCTTTTGCACCATAGGCCACGTCGACCAATGTGTTGAACTGGCACGTCCCACCTTCAGCGGCGCACCAGGTATAGCCTGCGGGGCCGCCTGACGTCGTTGTTCCACCCCCGCCAGTCACCTTGGTTGGATAGAAGGCAGCAATTTCACTGCGCACGTTATTGAGTGCGAGTGCGGCATCGGCTTCCTGCGCTTGACCTGCCGGTACGCCGCAGGGGATGCCATTGCAGGTGTTCCTGGGGTTGGAGTACTTGGGTGTTTTAGCGGTATGGAATACCGATTCGTACGCCATCAGCGTGGCGAGCTTGCCATCAACCCCATAGCCAATGCCATAGCGGTAACGCGTGCCGCCGGTATCGCCTTGCGCACGGGAATGGGTCAAGCCCATGGTGTGCCCCAATTCGTGCGCCATGGTGTTGGGGCCACAGCTAGGCCCAACCACGTTGTAGGCGTAGCCTTTATTGACAGCCACCCAGCCAATGCCGCAGCCGCCGCTTTTGTGAAGCTGCGTGACATAGTCGGCACCCAGGGCGTCACGCCGCGCCTTGATGGATGCGTCTGCGGTAATGTTGCGCAAAACGGTATCCATAGACGTGCTGCTGTCATTGTGCAGCTCGGCGCCGACCAAGCGCCACTGAATATCAACCTGGCTGTTTTGGTTCATCACATTCATCTGATCTACCCAGCTTTTGATGGCCGTGGCCGGTTGATTGCTGAAGTAGGTGCTGGAGTAGCTGTCGTACAGAACCAGCAGGTCAACGGTGACAGCCGATGCCGGCATGGCAAAGGCAGCAACGAACAGTGAGACCAGCGGTGCCAGCCAAGAGGTGATGCGGAGTTTCATGGTCGTCCTTACAAGTATTTATTGTGTGAAGTCGTTGGGTTTAGTGGGTATGCCCGGTGGCAATGGGGGCTGGTTCTACTCCGCCGGAGGGTGGTGGTATCGCATCGTGCCTACCTTTGAAGATGGTGAAGCCATCTACCACCCAGCCTATGTCGCCATCAATCTGCACAACATAGTTTTTATCGGGTGTGGTGACACCGCCCACGATGAGGGTGTCGCCACGGGTGAAGGAGACTTGGTTTTCGGTTTCAAAATCCTTCAGGTGCCCTGTCCAGGTGACATTGCCTTCTAGGCTGTTGTCGACCTGGTCGACCACCATGCGCAGCGGTCCATCGGCCTTGACCGAACGCAGCGGAATGCTGATTTCGTCACCCGGCATCAATGCCTCAAATTTCAAAGGGTCAACGCGGATGAACTCTCTGCCATCCCTGCGTTCCGCGTTGGTCAGCTTCAATTCGTTGACCACCATCGGATCCACCGTCCAGGCTTCGTCGGATTGCAGGGCGGCGGCCACTAGTTCTGGATCAAAAACGCGGCCCTTGCGGCGTGACGCCATCTCGGCCAAACGTTCGGGCAGTTCTGCGCCTTTGAAGGCGCTTTTGTTGTAAGTCAAGCGGCTGATGTCGACAGGTTTTTCATTGGCGCTGCTAGGCAACACGGCGTGTGGCGGTAGCAGGGCGCCTGCGGCGGCTATTTTTGATTCAGAGGCATCGTCGAAGTGCGCCGATTGACGGGCGTGTGCATCGTCGGAAAATGTGCGATAGGCGATGTAGCCAACCAGTGCGCAGGCGGCTAAACCCAGCAGTAAAAATTTTTTATTGGTCATTCAGATGTTGTCTAACAGGGCGCGGGTAACACGTGTCTGCCAGCACGCAAGCGGGGCGCAAACAATCCCGCCCGGCGATTGTCTCGAAGTCGGCTATGTATTTGTGCGCCAATTCCTTGACCCATGGGGCCAAAGTGAGGGCCCTGCTTCACGCCCCGGATGCCTCGTAAAAAGCGAAGTGGCGTCCTGTACGTCTACCATCTCGGCCTGACTGGGCTGGATGGCTGAGCCATGTGCCATTGCCCACCGAAATTGCTATCAAAAGGTGAGCTGCTTGCGCAGTTTCCACGAGGGCTAGAGGCCGATTTGGCATCAAAAATCTCGGCTGGTACCGGCTAGAATTTCATGCGCGACTGGGGCCCAGACAGCGCAATTTTCCGATGGCCTACACCGCCAGTTTGATGCAGTTTCGCCCGTCTGATTTGGCTTGGTAGAGCGCCAGGTCTGCGGCCTTGATCAGGCCTGACGCATCACCATCGAATTCGCTCGGTGATACGGTCTTAATGCCTATGCTCAGGGTAACCCTGTCCGAAATGGCAGACGCTGGATGGGGAATGGCCAGTTCGGCGATGCCTTGCAAGATGTCCTGTGCCAGCCGGATAACCTGATCCAAGGGGATGTCGGGTAGCAGGATGGCAAATTCCTCGCCACCGTAGCGTGCGATGACGTCGCCTTCCCTGCGGGCAAATTCCTTTAACTTGGATGCGATGGTCTGAAGGCACTTGTCACCGGCAGGGTGTCCAAGACTGTCATTGAAATTCTTGAAAAAATCCACATCAAGCATGAGCAGCGTTAACGGGCTTTTGGTGCGCTTCGCCCGCTGCCATTCGCGCATCAGCGCCTCATCGAATCCGCGGCGGTTGGTCACCAAAGTCAGCGCATCCTGGGTAGAGAGCTGGTACAGCTCCTGCGCCAGCAATTCAGCTTGCTTCTGCGATTCTTCCAGTTTTAGCCGATTAACAATGCTCTCTTTGAATACGCCGTTTATCTTTCTGACCTGCGTTAAATTGAAGGCGAAAAAGACGACAAGCAAGATGCCAATGTCGAGCACGCCATTTTGTTTTTGGATAAGTAAAAGCACACTTAATGGCAGCAACACGGGTGTCGTAAAACAAAAATAGGCCAACAGTGACGCTGCGGTGGACGCGACGGCGCCCGCCGCCAAACCTGCGGCTGTGATTACAACGATGAGCAACCCTATGCCCGAATACTGGATGGCTGATGTCACGTACAGGCTCCATACGCACCAGGTCAGCCCAAGGGCCAGCGAGGTTAGCGCGAAGCGGTGGTTCCACTGCACGGGATTCCACCGTTCGGGTTGCCTTCTGAAACTGGTGGCCATCCAGTATCGGACCGCCAGTGCCAACAGCAGCGCGAGGGCCCAGCCAAAAACAAAGTCGTGATTGATCTGCCGCCAGAACATGAGGATGGAAAGGGTCGCGGCGACAGCATGCCCACTCAAAACGGTAGGAGTCTGTTTAACAAAGCTTTCCATCAACTGGAAAGTAAGTTTGTTCTGCAAAGAACCCTCATTTGCCGCTGGCGTTGACATTGATAAATCCCGTAATGGCGCTTTTTGCGCGCTCGTAAATTTCTAGGGTCATTATCCAGACACTATGCCTACCCCTATCCCTGTGGCGTTGTCAATTTGCTGAAGCGCCAGAAGCGTCAGCGCTCTTGCAACACTATCAACGGCTACCAAAGCCTGGTAGTAGGCTGCCTCACTTTGGCGCGGGCAGAGCCCCCCCCGCATCTACGGCAAGTTAACATGCTGGGAACCTAACTTGTACTACTACTAGCTACTTACTACTGACTAAACGCCATGAAAACTATTCGACTTAATCCCCTGGACGCCGCTTGGATCGTGACCGAGTCGCGCGCCACCCCCAACCACGTAGGCGGCCTGCTGCAGTTCAAACTACCCGACAACGCCGGCCAGAATTTCATGCGCGACATGATGGCCGAGTTTCGGGGACATCGCGAGTTCACACCGCCGTGGAACCTGCACCTGCAACCGTCGTTCAACAAAAACCCGCTGCGCAACTGGGTGACAGACGAAAACATCGACCTGGAATACCACGTGCGCCACGCCGCGCTGCCCTGGCCAGGCGGCGAGCGCGAACTGGGTGAGTTGGTGGGCCGCCTGCAAAGCACCCCGCTAGACCTGTCGCGTCCACCATGGGAGTGCACCATCATTGAAGGCCTGGAGGGCAACCGCTTCTGCCTGTTTATCAAGATGCACCACTCGCTGATTGACGGCATCAGTGGCGTCAAGCTGCTGCAGCAGGGCATGTCTGCGGACCGTAAACAAAGCCTGACCAAGCCTCCGTTTTGGGCCACCGGCAAGGAGCCGACCCAAAAGGCTCCCCGGCCGCCAGAGGCATTGATGCCTACCGTCACCCATGCTATTGCCGGTGTGATGCAAGAGTTACGCCTTCAGGCCAACACGGTACCGCAACTGGCGCTGGCGTTTGGGAAAATGGTCAAAAACGCGATGAGCCCGCAGCACAACATGGCGCTGCCTTTTGAAGCGCCGCGCTCGATTCTCAATGGTCGCGTGCGCGAAAAGCGCCGCTTTGCCACGCAGCAGTTCTCGCTGCAACGCATTAAAAACATCGCCCATGCGGCTGACGGCACGGTCAACGACATCGTGCTGGCCATGTGTGGCGGTGCGCTGCGCCGCTTCTTGTTAGAGCGCGATAGCCTACCGGACAAATCGCTGACAGCGGGTATTCCGGTCTCGGTGCGCCCCAAAGGCGATGACGGCAACGGCAATGCGATTACCTTCATCGTGTCTACCCTGGGCACAGACCAAGAGGATGTGCGCGACCGCTTGGACGCGATCCGCGAATCCGTGCACCGCGCCAAAGAGCATGTGCAAAGCCTGCCGCGCCAGGCCATGACGCAGTACACCATGCTGCTCATGGCCCCCACGCTGGTGACCTTGCTGACTGGCATTGGCGGGCGCACGCGGCCCATGTTCAACATCACCATCTCCAACGTGCCCGGGCCAGAAAAGCCGCTGTACTTTCGTGGTGCTGAATTGTTGGCTAACTACCCGGCATCGATCATCACCCACGGCCAAGCGCTCAACATCACCTGCCAAAGCTACGCTGGCAATATGAACTTTGGCTTTACCGGCTGCCATTCGTCCATGCCCAGCATGCAGCGCCTGGCGGTCTACACCGCCGATGCATTGGCCGAGTTGGAAGCTGCCTATTTGCCCGGTGCCGCCAAGCCCGCAGCACCGTCCATGACCAAAACCGCAGCAAAGCCTTTAAGCAAGACTGCCACCAAGTCTGTCCCAAAGCCTGCTGCAAAAGCAGTCAAAGCAGTCAAAGCCAAGGCCAGCGCCAAGACGGCAGCCAAGTCGTTGGCTTAAGGGGTAGGGCGGCGCAAGCACTATCGTTTTGATAGCTGCTTGCGCATATTCGGCGAGGGCTAATGGCCTTTTTAACCATACAACCGGTGAACCCGGACAAGACCCGAGAGAAGCTCAAGGCGCTGGCCTGGTGGCTGGACAACTCGATTCGCCTGCCCGGTGGCTTTCGCATTGGTGCAGAAGCCATCGTGGGCTTGGTGCCGTTTCTGGGGGACGTACTGGGCGTGCTGTTTTCTGGCTACATCGTGCTGCAGGCGGCCCGCTTGCACGCACCGGTGAGCGTGCTGGCGCGCATGCTGCTGAATGTAGCGATTGAAGGCGTCATCGGCGTGGTGCCGCTGGCGGGCGATGTGTTTGACGCCGCTTGGAAGGCCAATCAGCGCAACGTTAGCCTGCTAGAGGGCTACCTGGATAACCCGGCCGCTACGACCGCCACCAGCAGGCGCCTGTTTGGCTTGTTGGTGCTGGGTTGGTTTTTGTTCATGGCCTGTTTGACGGCGTTGTCCGCATTGTTTCTCACCTGGGCCTGGCATTTCTTTCGGGGCTAACTTTCCTTTGGCATGGTGGGCCAGCAATTTGGCCTTCAAAGGTTTGGCGTAGTGGGCACTTGTCCAGAAAATAGGGGTGTTCGGCTGTGTGGCACAAGGGCTGTTGCAGGCCGCGCCCCAGTTTCTCTATTAGGATCCCTATGCGCTACACCATCGTCCTCGCTGCCATGTTCTCGCTGCCACTGCTCAATGGCTGCGGGACGTTTGAGAAGTACATGCCAACAATGAGCGCGCCGGCCGCTGAAGCCCAGAAGCCAGATGCGCAGGGTGCGCCCAATGCACAAAGCGCACCCAATGCACAACTCACCGTCCGGCAGTTTGTGGCAGCCCACACGGATGTGATGGATGGCATGGCTGCAATCAAGTCTGGCAACCAGGCCATCCAATCGGACCTAGAAGTCATCAAGCAAACCAACCAAAAAGCACTAGAAACCGCCCAACGCACGCTGCAGGCTTTTGAAGATATGGCCAGCCAGCAGGGCACTGGTGAGATATCGATCTTCTTCCAAAATGGCTCAGCCAACCTTGAAAAAACCACACTGGATTACGAACGGCTCGTGCATTTTGCGGACTTTCTGGCCCGCGAAAGCAGGGGGCGTAAAGTCATCCTTTTGTCGATCGGGCGTGCATCCGCGTTCGGCAATCAAAAGGTCAATACGGCACTGGCCAAAAAGCGGTCTGAAGTGCCGTTGGATATTTTGGACAAGTACCTCATCAACGTTCCGCACGAATTCCACAAAGTGTTTGGCACGGGCGACCTCAACAGCCCCAAAGATGTGCGGATGAAAGAGCACCAGCGCTACCAGCACACCCGCATCATCGCGGTGTTTGGCAAGGAAAAGGCCGCCAGTATCAGTGCGGCCTTGCAGCCATAAGCGTCAATCGATAAAGGTCGTTTTGGCATAAAAAAAGCCGCCAGAGTGTTATAGGCTCTGGGCGGCTTTTTCATGCGGAGGCGAACCCCGCGCCTTACATCACCTTGGCAATGGACGCGCACACGTAGTCGATGTTCTTGCTGTTCAGCGCTGCCACGCACATGCGGCCGGTGTCGGTGCCATACACACCAAACTCGCTGCGCAGGCGCACCATTTGGTCCTTGGTCAGGCCGGAGTAACTGAACATGCCGATCTGGGTGGTGATGAACGACATGTCTTGCTTCACGCCAGCAGCTTTGAGGCCGTCCACCAGCTTTTGGCGCATGGCTTTGATGCGCACGCGCATTTCACCCAGCTCTTGTTCCCACTGGGCGCGCAGTTCGGGGTTGCTCAGCACCGCAGCGACCACCGCACCGCCGTGGGTAGGTGGGTTGGAGTAGTTGGTGCGGATCACAATTTTCAGCTGGCTCAGCACGCGGTCGGCCTCTTCTTTGTTCTGGCACAGCACCGACAGGGCACCCACGCGCTCGCCGTACAGGCTAAAGCTCTTGCTGAACGAGGTGGACACAAAGAAGTTCATGCCCGAGGCCACAAACTTGGCAATCACTGCGCCGTCTTCGGCAATGCCGTAGCCAAAGCCTTGGTAGGCCATGTCCAGGAATGGTGTCAGGCCCTTGGCCTTGCAAGCGGTAATCACCTGGTCCCACTGCGCGGGGGTGATGTCGTAGCCGGTAGGGTTGTGGCAGCAGGCGTGCAACACCACGACGGTGCCTGCGGCTGCGGCGTTCAGGGATGCCAACATGCCGTCAAAGTTAACGCCGCGCTTGGCCGCGTCGTAGTAGGCGTAGGTGTCTACGGTGAAGCCAGCGCTGGCAAACAGGGCGCGGTGGTTTTCCCAGCTGGGGTCAGAAATTAACACCGTGGCGTTGGGGCTGAGCTTTTTCAAAAAGTCAGCGCCAATTTTCAAACCGCCCGTGCCGCCAATGGCCTGTACCGTGGCCACGCGGCCGGAGGTAATAGGCTCGCTACCCGCACCAAACACCAGGGTTTTGACGCCAGCGTCGTAGGCGGCGATGCCGTCGATCGGCAGGTAGCCACGGGGGGTGGGCTTGTCCATCATGGCTTTTTCGGCCGTCTGCACGCACTGGAGCAGGGGCAGTTTGCCGTTGTCGTCGTAATACACGCCCACGCCCAGGTTGACTTTGGCGGGGTTGCTGTCGGCGTTGTACTGTTCGTTCAGGCCCAAAATGGGGTCGCGGGGGGCCATTTCTACAGCGGAGAAGAGAGACATGAGGGGAGTCCTGTGAGTGGGGTGTCGGGAATCGCGTATTTTAACGGGGCCTTGGGGGGCCACGCCTGAGGGCACACTGCGCGCCACCCTGGGATGCTGGTCGCTGGCGCGACTTCCCTGCGCTGCTCGCGTTGGGCGGGGTCTGGCTAAACTCGGCTTCACCTCAAACAACGCCAGCCCTGATCCACCCACCGCTGCGCTGCTCGGCAGCCTCCAAGGGTGGCGCGCAGTGCGCCCTCAGGCTTGGGGGTGGTGGAATCTTGGAGGGAGTTGGTTAAGGCAGAACGACATTGCCAGCTACCATCATGAATGCGGTGCCTAGCGCTGCCGCGGAGCCAAAAAACAGAAATAAGGCGATAGGAATTCGAACTGCTGCAGCCGCAGACATCAGAAGCACACCGAACGCCACAGCAACCGCCATGAAGTACTGGCTGGCATTTACAAGGTGAATCGCCCAGCTTACCGTGACGTAGCCAATGCAGCCAACGCCAACGAGAGCAGTAACGAGGTAAGACAGGGCTTCCAGGGAGCTTGCTGCGTTCGCGATTGGCGAAATCAGGTTGCGCCCTTACACCGGCAGTTTGCAGACCGCAATTGCGCACCGAAAAGTACAGAAGCGTGTGCCAATGTTGAGTGGCCAATCGACGAACTGGTTCGATGAATTCATCACTTTTCCTTGGTGCCTTTTGTCATTTCATGCAACAGACTCAAGGCGACCGTACTGGGAAGCACGATCCAAAGCAAACGCCGCGATTTGCGATATAGGTCTAAGGCTTCGGGGTCTCCATTCTTGGCTGCAGCGATTAAATGCCCATTTGTGGTCTTTGGTCCTAGTCTGCGTGCCAGCGCTAGTTTCCGGGGAAATAGGCTGATGGCCGCATATGCGATGCCGCCTACGACAACGGCTAACAGAAAGAACTTGATAACGATCATCGACTCCTCCCAGTGGTTAAACGAAATGCATATTCCAGAAATTTGGAAATCCAACCGTTAAAACGGCTTGCAGCCCTCGTGGAATATGCGCAACACGCTCCCATAAACATAGCGAAAAACTCAGCAGAAAGACTGCGATTATCCGGTCGCTTGTAACGCCTATTCCCATTTTCCTTCTCCCCGTGCTTCACCCAATGTACCGTAATCCACCGCCCCAGCCGGGCAAGCGCCGGGCCCTGGGCGCCCCTTCTGCGTGGCCGAGGAGCGCACGGGTGATCGGGTCAGGGCTGGCGATTGTTTGAGGCGCAGCCGAGTTCGAGCCAGACCCCGATCAGCTGGAGCACCGCAGGGCAGCCCGTAGGGCCCACGCAGCAGAGGCGCCCAGGGCCCGGCGCTTGCCCAGCGTGCGCACACCACCACTGCCACCCCAAAAACCCGCAAGCCAGAAGAAAACCGCCACGTAGTCTAAAGTTGCACCTTTGCCCCACCGACGCCAACCACTTCACGCCTTCTGCCATGCCTGCCCCCACTCCCATCACCACGCCCACGCTTGCCGAGGTAGACGCAGCGCCTGCGCCCACCGGCACCTTCGTGCAGTACCCCGGCTCGCCGTTCGAGTTGTACCAGCCCTACCCCCCCGCGGGCGACCAGCCAGAGGCAATTGACCAATTGGTGGAAGGGGTGAACGATGGCGAGGTATTCCAAACCCTGCTGGGCGTCACCGGCTCGGGCAAGACCTACACCATGGCCAACGTCATTGCCCGCTTGGGCCGCCCGGCCATTGTGTTTGCACCCAACAAGACCCTGGCGGCGCAGTTGTACAGCGAGTTCCGCGAATTTTTCCCAAAAAACGCGGTGGAATACTTCGTCAGCTACTACGACTACTACCAGCCCGAGGCCTATGTGCCGCAGCGCGATTTGTTCATTGAAAAAGACTCGGCCATCAATGAGCACATCGAGCAGATGCGCCTGTCGTGCACCAAAAGCATTTTGGAACGGCGCGACGTGGTCATCGTGGCCACCGTCTCCGCCATCTACGGCATTGGCCAGCCCGAGGCGTACCACAAGATGGTGATGACGCTGCGCACTGGCGACAAGCCCGGCCAGCGCGACACCATCGCCCAACTGGTGCGCATGCAATACCAGCGCAACGACATGGACTTTTCGCGCGGCACATTTCGGGTGCGGGGCGACACCATCGACATCTTTCCGGCCGAACACAGCGAGATGGCGATTCGCATTGAGTTGTTCGACGACGAGATTGAATCCCTGCAACTGTTCGACCCGCTCACCGGGCGCATTCGCCAGCGCATTCCCCGCTTTACGGTGTACCCCAGCAGCCACTATGTGACCCCGCGCGAACAGGTGTTGGCCGCAGTAGAGACCATCAAGGTGGAGCTGTCGGACCGGCTTAAAGAGTTTGTCAGCCAGGGCAAGCTGGTCGAAGCGCAGCGCCTAGAACAGCGCACCCGGTTTGACCTAGAAATGCTCAGCGAGGTCGGCCACTGCAAGGGCATCGAAAACTATTCGCGCCACCTCAGTGGCTCCGCCCCGGGTGAGCCGCCTGCCACGCTGACCGACTACCTGCCCAAAGATTCGGTGATGTTTCTGGACGAAAGCCACATATTGATTGGCCAATTTGGCGGCATGTACAACGGTGACCGTTCGCGCAAGACCACGCTGGTGGAATATGGCTTTCGCCTGCCCAGCGCCTTGGACAACCGCCCGCTCAAGTTTGAAGAATTCGAGACCAAGATGCGCCAGGCCATTTTTGTGTCCGCAACGCCCGCCCAGTGGGAGCAAGACCACGCCGGCAAGGTGGTGGAGCAATTGGTGCGCCCAACCGGGCTGGTGGACCCCGAGGTCGAAGTGCGGCCTGCCACCAACCAGGTGGACGATGTACTGCAAGAAATCCGCATCCGGGTGGAGAAGAACGAGCGCGTGTTCATCACCACGCTGACCAAGCGCATGGCCGAGCAGTTGACCGACTATTTGACGGACAACGGCGTCAAGGTGCGCTACCTGCACAGCGATGTGGATACCGTGGAACGCGTTGAAATTTTGCGCGACCTGCGTCTGGGTGTTTTTGACGTGTTGGTCGGCATTAACTTGCTGCGTGAAGGGCTGGATATCCCCGAGGTCTCCTTGGTCGCCATTCTGGATGCCGACAAAGAGGGCTTTTTGCGCTCAGAGCGCTCGCTGATCCAGACCATCGGCCGCGCCGCCCGTAACCTGAATGGCCGCGCCATTTTGTACGCTGACAAGATCACCAACTCAATGGAACGGGCCATCGGCGAGACCGAACGCCGTCGCAAGAAGCAAATTGCCCACAACCTAGAGCGCGGCATCACCCCACGCGCCATTGTCAAAAAAGTGCGCGATTTGATCGATGGGGTTTACAGCGAAAAGGCGGGCAAGGAAGCCGAACGCCTAGAACGCGATGCCTTGGCGCGTGCACAGGTGGAAGACATGAGCGAGAAAGACATTTCCCGCGAGATCAAGCGCCTAGAGAAACTGATGATGGAACACGCCCGTAACTTGGAGTTCGAAAAGGCGGCGCGGGTGCGCGACCAATTGCATATTTTGAAGGAGCAGGCCTTTGGTGCACCCGGCTCCGATAACGTGGTTATCATTCACAGAGCCTGATTAGGGTAAAAAGTTACCAATCAGTTTAAGTACCCGAGTGAATAGCTTGGTTTTTTGGTATACTTGACTCAAGCAGTCAACTACTGCGACTGAAGGAGCTTTTTATGCGTCTCACCACCAAAGGCCGTTTTGCGGTCACAGCGATGATTGATCTGGGCCTGCGCCAAAACAGCGGCCCGGTGACTTTGGCGGCCATCAGCCAGCGCCAACAGATTTCGCTCTCCTATTTGGAGCAATTATTTGGAAAACTGCGCCGGCATGACCTGGTGGAGTCTACCCGCGGGCCTGGCGGTGGATACACTTTGTCCCGCAAAGCCTCCGATATCACGGTTGCCGACATCATTGTTTCGGTGGATGAACCCATCGACGCAACCCAATGCGCCGGTAAAGAAAATTGTCTGGGCGACGGTGCGCAGTGCATGACGCACGATTTGTGGACCTCGCTGAACCAGCACATGGTTGAATTTTTAAACTCGGTGTCCTTGCAGCGCTTGGTGGACGACCAGCTGTCCAAAGGGCATACGGTTGAGGACAAGCCCAGCGTGAAGCGGGCGATCTCGGCCATGCCGGTGAAGCAGCTGATGCGCGTGAATGCGCCCAACTCTGTGTTTGCCTTGGGTAATGCCTTTTCCAAGTTGTAGTCACGTCGTTTGATTTTTTATATTTGCATCTGAAGAGCCTGCTATGGATACCACACCCCATTTCCCGATCTACATGGACTACAGCGCCACCAACCCTTGCGATGAGCGGGTGGTGGATGCCATGGTTCCCTGGTTGCGCAACCACTTTGGCAACCCCGCGTCGCGCAGCCACGCTTGGGGCTGGGAGGCTGAGGCTGCAGTCGAGAAAGCCCGTGGACAAGTCGCGGCGCTGATTGGTGCTGATCCGCGTGAAATCGTTTGGACATCGGGTGCCACCGAGTCCAACAACCTAGCCCTCAAAGGCGCCGCGCATTTTTACCAGTCACGTGGCAAACACCTTATTACCGTCAAGACTGAGCACAAGGCTGTGCTCGACACTTGTCGTGAGTTAGAGCGCCAGGGCTTTGAGGTGACCTACTTGGATGTGCAGGCTGATGGATTGGTCAACCTCGATGCCTTCAAGGCCGCCATCCGCCCCGACACCATTGTTGCCAGCGTCATGTTTGTCAACAACGAGATTGGCGTGATTCAAGACATCGCGTCCATCGGCGCGGTGTGCCGCGAAAAGGGCGTTATTTTCCATGTGGACGCAGCCCAAGCTACGGGTCGGGTGGATTTTGATCTGGCCACTTTGCCAGTCGATTTGATGAGCCTGACCGCCCACAAGACATACGGCCCCAAAGGCGTGGGTGCTTTGTTTGTGCGGCGCAAGCCCCGCATTCGTTTGGAAGCGCAGATGCACGGTGGCGGCCACGAGCGTGGCATGCGCAGTGGCACACTGCCAACGCACCAGATTGTGGGCATGGGCGAGGCCTACCGCATTGCCAAAGAAGAGATGTCATCCGAGAACCTGCGTATCCGTGCCCTGCATGAGCGCATGTTGGCGGGCCTAGAAGGTGTGGAGCAAGTGTTTATTAATGGGCATGTCTCCCAACGCGTGCCCCACAACCTGAACATGAGCTTCAATTACGTGGAGGGCGAGTCGCTGATCATGGGTATCAAGGGGCTGGCCGTTTCGTCGGGTTCCGCCTGTACATCCGCGTCGCTGGAACCCAGCTACGTGCTGCGCGCCTTGGGCCGTAGCGACGAGCTGGCCCACAGCAGCCTGCGCATGACGATTGGCCGCTGGACGACCGAAGCCGAGATTGATTACGCGGTCGACACCATCAAGACGAATGTGGCCCGCTTGCGTGAGCTCAGCCCCTTGTGGGAGATGTTCCAAGATGGCATCGACATCAGCACCATCCAGTGGGCTGCCCATTAAGGCCTACCCATCAACATAATTCAGAGGTAACACCATGGCATATTCAGAAAAAGTAGTGGACCACTACGAAAACCCCCGCAATGTGGGCAGTTTTGAAAAAGGCGACGACAGCGTAGGAACTGGCATGGTGGGCGCGCCAGCCTGCGGTGACGTGATGAAGCTGCAAATCAAGGTGAACCCCCAAACCGGCGTGATTGAAGATGCGCGCTTTAAGACCTACGGCTGTGGCTCCGCCATTGCGTCGAGCTCTTTGGTGACCGAGTGGGTCAAGGGCAAAACCTTGGACGAGGCAGCGGCGCTCAAAAACAGCCAGATTGCCGAAGAATTGGCTTTGCCGCCAGTGAAGATCCACTGTTCCATCTTGGCCGAAGACGCCATCAAGGCGGCGGTGGACGACTATAAGAAAAAGCACCTGAACTGATATGACCGTCACCGTGACCGAGGCGGCAGCGCGCCATGTAAACCGCTACCTTGCCAAGCGTGGAAAAGGGGTAGGGGTGCGCCTGGGGGTTAAAACGACGGGTTGCTCTGGCTTGGCCTACCAATTGGAATATGTAGACGAATTGGCACCCGAGGACATGGTGTTTGAGGGCCACGGCATCAAGGTGCTGGTTGACCCCAAGAGCTTGGCATACATCGACGGCACAGAGCTTGATTTTGTGCGGGAGGGGCTTAACGAAGGATTCCGCTTCAACAACCCCAACGAGCGCGACAAGTGCGGCTGCGGTGAGTCGTTTCGGGTGTGAATCTCCAGTCTACTGATTTTGAGTTGTTCGGCGTCCCGGCGCAATTCGCCCAGGACCGCGCGGCCATCGATGCACGTTGGAAAGCCTTGCAGCGTGAGGCCCATCCGGACCGCTTTGCCGCCCAAGGCGCAGCCGCACAGCGGGTGGCCATGCAGTGGTCCGTGCGCATCAATGAAGCCTACCAACGTCTGAAAGACCCCCTCAAGCGCGCCGCTTATTTGTGCGAAATTGTCGGCGCGCCCATCAATGCCCACAGCAATACGGCCATGCCGGGTGCTTTTTTAATGCAGCAAATGCAGTGGCGCGAGTCACTGGAAGATGCCGCAAGTGGCACGGAATTGACGCAATTGCGCGAGACGGTGGAGGCCGCACAGGCTGCGCTGTTGCAGGAATGCGCCCACGCCTTGGACGTGGCGCGTGATTACGGCGCCGCAGTGCAGGCGGTGCGTGCGCTTTTGTTTATGGACAAATTTATCCATGACCTTGATCGTGCTTTTGAAAAATTTGAATAACTATGGCGCTTTTACAAATTTCTGAACCGGGGCAAACGCCCAGCCCCCATGAGCGGCGGGTTGCAGTGGGTATTGACTTGGGTACCACCCATTCTTTGGTTGCATCGGTACGTAACGGCGTGGCTGAGTGCCTGCCAGATGACCAGGGCCGGGTGATACTGCCATCGGTTGTAAGGTATTTGGCGGCAGGTAAGCGCGAGATTGGCTATGCCGCCCAGCTGGCGGTGGCCAGTGACCCGGAAAACACCATTGCCTCGGCAAAACGTTTTATGGGGCGAAGCTTGGCCGATGTGCAGGGCATTGATAAGTTGCCCTACCGGTTTGCCCAACACGACGGCATGCTGGGGATCGAGACCGTTGCCGGAGAAAAGTCGCCAGTCGAGGTAAGTGCCGACATTCTGGCGACCCTGCGCTACCGGGCCGAAGACACCTTTAACGCTGACCTGTATGGTGCGGTGGTGACGGTTCCAGCTTATTTTGATGACGCACAACGCCAAGCAACCAAAGACGCTGCGCAATTGGCCGGGTTGAACGTGTTGCGGCTCATCAATGAGCCTACTGCGGCCGCCATTGCGTATGGATTGGACAACGCCAGTGAGGGCGTCTACGCCATTTTTGACCTGGGGGGCGGCACTTTCGATATTTCAATATTGCGCCTCACCCAAGGTGTGTTTGAAGTGGTTGCTACCGGTGGCGACTCGGCGCTGGGTGGGGACGATTACGACCACGCCTTGGTGGATTGGGTGGTGGCCCAAACCGGTGTGCAGGTGGGTAGTGCGTCAGACAAGGCCGCACTCAAGGTGGCCGCTCGTGCCTGCAAAGAAGCGTTATCTGCTACAGAAAAAGTAGCGTTCCAGGCATATTTGACGAGGGCTAACGTGCAATTTGATGTGCAAAAGTCGCAGTTTGAGGTGCTCGTAGCACCCTTGACAGCGCGCACCATTGCCGCCGCCCGCAAGACCTTGCGGGACGCGCGCCTTACTGTGCAAGACATACAAGGCGTCGTGATGGTAGGGGGCTCCACCCGGATGCCCCAGGTACAAGCAGCCGTGGCCGACTTTTTTGGCCGCGCGCCGCTGAACAACCTCAACCCCGATGAGGTGGTGGCCTTGGGTGCTGCTATTCAGGCCAATCAGCTCGCGGGTAACAATACGGCAGGCGATTTGTTGCTGCTCGACGTGATCCCGCTATCACTTGGCGTTGAAACCATGGGCGGGTTGGTCGAGCGCATTGTGCCGTGCAACCAGACCATCCCCACCGCGATGGCGCAAGACTTCACCACCTACCAAGACGGTCAGACTGCGCTCGCGTTGCACGTTGTTCAAGGTGAGCGCGATATGGTGGCTGATTGCCGCAGCCTGGCCCGTTTCGAGTTGCGGGGAATTCCGCCCATGGCCGCTGGTGCCGCGCGTATTCGGGTGACCTTTACCGTTGATGCCGATGGATTGCTCAATGTCGCGGCCCATGAACAGGTAAGCGGTGTGCAGGCCAATATCAACGTCAAGCCGTCCTATGGCTTGGCCGACGACCAAATTGCGCAGATGCTCAAAGACAGTTTCACAACGGCCGAAAAAGACATGCGAACCCGCGCCTTGGTCGAAGCGCGTGTGGATGCCGACCGGCTGCTATTAGCCACCCGCAGCGCGTTGGCGGTTGACGGCGATTTGTTGTCCGCACCAGAGCGTGGGACAATCGACGCGGCGATGCAGGCTCTGGACGCTGCGCGCTCCAGTGAAGATGCAGCGCTGGTGGAAAATACGTCCAAGGCATTGGCGCAGGCCACCGAGGCATTTGCCGCACAGCGGATGAATCGGGGTATCTCCCATGCACTTTCGGGCAAGAATATTGCCACCCTCTAGTTTTTCCGGGGACTGCGCAATGCCCGCGCCGTAGCCCGCTACCTGCCTTAGCCAAACCCGTTTGACCATGCCCATTATTAAAATCCTCCCCCACCCGGAATACTGCCCCCAAGGCGCGGAGTTGTCGGTCCCCAGTGGCACCACCATCTGCGAGGCCTTGTTGGACAACAAAATCAACATTGAGCACGCCTGCGACATGAGTTGTGCCTGCACCACCTGCCATGTGGTGGTGCGTGAAGGCTTTGCGTCGCTCAATGAACTGGATGAAACCGAAGAAGACCTGTTGGACCGGGCCTGGGGGCTGGAGCCCAATTCGCGCCTGAGTTGCCAGGCCATCATGGCCCAGTCGAATGTGGTGGTGGAGATCCCTAAGTACTCGATCAACCACGCCAAAGAAAACCATTGAACAGGCGCGGTCTGCCGCGTACGTTCGCTACCATTGACCTATGCGCCAAATATTTTTAGACACTGAGACCACGGGTTTGTCGGCTGACAACGGCGACCGTGTTATCGAGATCGGCTGTGTGGAGTTGGTTAACCGCAAGCTCACCGGCAATAACCTGCATTTTTACCTCAATCCGGGGCGGGAAAGCCACGAAGAGGCGCTCAAGGTACACGGCATAACCACCGAGTTTTTGCGCGACAAGCCTAAGTTTGACGCGGTGGTTGATGAACTCATGGTCTACCTGAAGGACGCCGAAGTCATCATCCACAACGCCGCCTTTGACGTCGGTTTCTTGAACAAAGAATTGGCGCTGGTGGGTCGCAAGCCTTTCGGTACCCATGTGGCGGGCATCGTCGATACCTTGGTTATGGCCAAGGAGATGTACCCTGGCAAACGCAATAGCCTCAATGCTTTGTGCGACAGACTAGGTGTTGATAATTCGGGGCGTACTCTGCACGGAGCGTTGCTGGACGCCGAACTGCTGGCCGACGTTTACATCAATCTCACACGTGGCCAGGATGCGCTGCTGATTGAGGCCGAAGTACCCGAGGTTTCCGGCGTGGTGCTTGAACGGGTTGACTTGAGTGGCTTGGTGCTCCCGGTGCTGGCGGCCAGTGAGCAGGAGGTTGCCGCCCATGACGATGTGCTGAAGCAAGTCGATAAATCCAGTGGCGGAAAGTTGATATGGAAGTTAGCGGCCTGAAAGATATTGTATAATCTAAGGCTAATCTGAATGCAAATTCAGGGCGGTTAGCTCAGGGGTAGAGCACTGCATTCACACTGCAGGGGTCACAAGTTCGAAACTTGTACTGCCCACCAAATTATTGGTTGGAAATCAAGGACTTACGAGAAATCGCAAGTCCTTTTTTTACGCCTATAGCATAGCGGTGTTGCATTGCACTGTGAATATGCCAAGCCTGCTTTTATCATTATTGCTAGGACCATTGGGCGTTGTTGTGAGTCCCGCATATTCAGCGAAATTTTGCTGCGGTGAATTCAGCCTTTGAGGCCACTTCGTGGCCCTGTGTATTCAATTTTTGAAATTCTACAAAGCTGCCGCTATACTGCAAGAAGCAGATTCACCGTTTAGTGGTTCTGTTCGCAACCAGCAAGGCGGCTCCTTGGAGCAAAACTGGCAAGGGCAAACTTGGCGAAAGCCAAGGACGCAAAGCTTCCGGGCTACATGACTACGGTCATTTGCCAGCGGGGTTGCCTTCGACGAATCGGCTGATTTTTCGAAGTGGCGTTGCCCTTTATTTGATGTATCAAACTAAAGGCGGCGGTATGGCAAAACTCTCAAATCGTAATATCCCAGTGGAACAGTGGCCTGAGTCGCTTGAGATTTTGCGCATGTTGGCCGCGCAGGCCGAACCAAAGCCGATCAAAGAGGTCGCCTTGGGCGTACACGCCCCCGAAATTTCTACCCGCAACCGCCTTGCCAAGCTGGAATCCGTGGGTACTGTGCGCGCAATGAGGGCCAAAAGAATCGCGGCGCAGGGTACCCCAGTGAAGTGCACGCATTACGTCATCACACAATACGGTCGCGATTGCGTGTGCATGCGTTCGCAGCCTCAAAAGCCTGTGGTTCGAATGGGCGTTAACAGTGTTTTTGCTTTGGGTGCTGCACTGGCAATGGGTGGGTAGCTCCTTTAGCCGTGGGGGCTTTGTGTCACGTAATGCAAAACCAACTTATCGTTTTGACTGACGTTGCTAAAAGCCATGCCGATATAAAACTCTGAGTCAGATGTGCCTTTGTTGCTGTGGCAAACTTTTGCCGTGAGCATGAGTTCGATGGGGGTATTGTCAAATACTACCGACATACACAGAGTGATTGTTGCGCCGATGGCAGCCAAGGTTGTCGGTGATTGGATCATGGCGCCCGAAAGGCTGATGTCGACCAAAGTTACGTCAATTGGTGGCGCTGCGGGTGCGTTGGCTGTGGCAGGAATCATGGCCGTTGTCGGCCACGATGTTTTGGTACGCATCGACTGGCGTACCTGCCGCACGTCCACCTGGTCTGGGTAGAGTAGCAGGGCGTATACAAAAGGCTTCTCAAAGGTTTGCAGGACTTTGCTGACAAACGAGAATTCATGTTGGCCAGTGAACCCCCGTACCACGCAGACCTCGCCGGTTTCCAGTTCTAGGTTAACACCGTCCGCTCCCAGCGGCCCCACCATGACGCCTTTGCCTTCAATGGCACCAAAAAATTGAGATTCTTTCTTGGTGGCGCCCTCGACCAAACGTCGGGTCTGCAAGGCCATGCCCGCCCGCAGGCCCAACGCTTTTAACGGCATGCGGCTAACGGCCGTGTTATTGGGATTGTCCGGCAGGGAGGATCCTTGGGTCTCAGTGTTCATGGGGCGCTCTGGATACGGTGTGCGTTGGGTCAAATGGTGTGCACGTTAACGGATGGGATGCAAAGTAAATTGAACCACTGCGTCAGTACCCTTGTATTATGAGGACCAAAGTAAAAAAGCCGTCTTGCGACGGCTTTTTTACTTTGCTGGTAGCGCACCCGGTACAAACGGCGAATCCCGAAGGATTCGTGCGGTTTGCCTAAAATTAGGCTGCGAGTGCCAAGGCTTTCACCTTGGTTGCTAAGCGGCTCTTATCGCGAGCTGCCTTGTTTTTGTGGAAGATGCCCTTGTCAGCCACGGTATCCACCACGGCTTGCATCTTGGCAAATGCTTCGGTTGCTTTAACCTTGTCACCGGCCAAAACAGCTTTCTCGACGTTCTTGACCACAGTGCGGTACTTAGAGCGCATGGAGGTATTCGCTGCGTTGATCTTGACGTCCTGACGGACGCGTTTACGGCCCGACGCGAGGCGCGGGTTCTTTTTCTTGGGTTTTCCAGATGCCATAATAAATATTCCTTGTGTCTGAGGATGATGCCAGCAAAGCCTACTATTATACCGCAGACAAGCTATTGGCCGTGACGCAGCGGTACCTGGCTCAAGCACTAGCTCAGACTACCTGCTTGGGGCGCTACACTTCCCGCCGTGTCGCTTATCAAATCCGCCTCTATTGTTTCCCTGCTGACCTTGGCGTCGCGCATTACGGGCTTGGTCCGTGAACTGCTTATCGCGTCAACGTTTGGTGCCAGTGCCATGACGGATGCGTTTAACGTCGCATTTCGCATTCCCAACTTCTTTCGCCGCTTGTTTGGCGAGGGCGCCTTCAGCCAGGCATTTGTGCCCGTGTTGGCTGCTACGCGCGCGCAGCATGGGCAAGAGAGCACCCACCTGCTGATTGACCGGGTGGGTACGGTCTTGTCATGGGCTTTGCTTGTGACATGCTTGGTTGGTGTGCTGGCCTCACCGCTGTTGGTGTGGGCGATGGCCAGCGGCCTTCAGCAAAACCCACGGGGATTTGATGTGGCGGTGGTGATGACCCGCTGGATGTTTCCGTACATCGGATTTATGTCATTGGTTGCGCTGGCCGCGGGCGTGTTAAATACTTGGAAGCACTTTGCCGTACCGGCGTTTACCCCCGTACTGCTTAACTTGTGCATGATTGGTGCCGCTTGGCTGGGTGGGCCCTGGTTCAAAACCATGGGAATAGAGCCCATTTACGCGCTGTGCGGGGGTGTCTTGGCGGGTGGTGCCCTGCAATTGACCGTGCAGTTGGTGGCTTTGCGCAATATGGACCTGATGCCCCGCATCGCTTGGCGCTGGGCGGCTATTCGCGCGGCCTGGGCGGATCCCGGCACGAAAAATGTTGCTTCTCTGATGATTCCCGCCCTGTTGGGCGTGAGCGTGGCGCAAATATCGACCCTCATAAACACCCAAATTGCGTCCCATTTGCCCAGCGGCAGCGTCAGTTGGCTCACCTATGCCGACCGTTTGATGGAGTTTCCAACGGCCCTATTGGGTGTTGCGCTCGGCGTCGTCCTAATGCCCCAGTTGGCTTTGGCAAGTGCCAGTGCGGACAGCGAGAAGTATTCCGCCTTGCTGGACTGGGGGTTGCGCATTGTGGTGTTGCTGTCGGTGCCGTGTTCGATTGGCTTGCTGATCTTTGCAAAACCCTTGGTTGCGGTGCTATACCACTATGGCGCGTTCACCGCGGTTGATGTCAATATGACGGCGGCGGCGTTGATGGGGTGGGGTGCGGGCTTGGTCGGAATCGTCGCAATCAAAGTGCTGGCCCCAGGCTACTACGCCACCCAGGATATCAAGACCCCCGTACGAATTGCGATGGCCGTGTTGGTTATTACGCAGTTGCTCAATGTGGTGCTGGTGCCGCATTTCAAGCATGCGGGGTTGTCCTTGGCCATCAGTCTGGGTGCAGTCATCAATGCAGTGTGGCTGCTGGTGGGGTTGTTGTTGCGAAAAAGCTATCGCCCCGAACCAGGGTGGGGGCTCTTTCTTGTTCAGGTACTTGCAGGCTCTGCCCTATTGGCAATCTACCTTTTATGGGCAGCGCAGGCGTTTGAATGGGTTGAGCTTCGGGCCGAGAGTTTGAAGCGCATTGCCCTGCTAAGTAGCTTATTGGTGGGCGCAGTCGTTATTTATTTGGGCGCGGTGTGGGCAGCCGGACTAAACTTACGGCAGTTCCTTCGACGCTGAATTCAGCAGGGAGAATTGCCATGAACCTGTCTTTTGATACACCCACGCCGCTGGATTATTTTGCGTCGCTGGTGCAAAGTGATCTTGACTTCCCTCTGCTGGAAGCGGCGCTTAGCATTGCGCACGATGAATACCCAGAGCTTGATGTGCAGGGTGTTTTGGGCGAAGTGGACCAGATGCTCGCGCGCATTCGCAGGCGCATTCCCTCTGATGCGGTGCCGCTGCAAAAGCTGCGCCTGCTGAACCAGTTTT
>JBBRNS010000004.1:0-47951 GCA_038230175.1 Burkholderiales bacterium | reverse complement strand
GGCGTTGAAGCCATGACCCGTCTGCAGCGGGAGCTCACAAAAAAGTTCTTTATGGCTGGGGCTGAAAAGTTGTTGATCACCTTTAGCGCGGGGGTTGCCCAGTTGGCGGAAGACGAGTCAGGGGCAGACGCCATTAAGAGGGCTGACCAGGCCATGTATTTAGCCAAACGCGCGGGTAAAAACCGGGTGGTTGGTGTGTAAGAGGGGAGCGGCACTTTTATGGCTTATTTGATTTTGGGTTTGGTTATTTTTTTGGGTGTGCACTCGGTGCGCATCGTTGCCGATGGGTGGCGAACCCAGGTTCAGACCCGTATTGGTGAAGGGGCTTACAAAGGAATTTATTCCGTTGTGTCCCTCGCGGGTTTTGCGCTTATCGTTTGGGGTTTTGGCGTAGCGCGAGAGACGCCGTGGATGGTGTGGATGCCGCTACGGGGTATGCGCTATGTCGCCTATTTACTGACGCTGATTGCGTTCGTGCTGCTGGCAGCGGCCTATGTGCCGGGCAACGCCATCAAAGCGCGTTTTCACCACCCCATGGTGCTGGGGGTCAAGTTCTGGGCGCTGGCCCATTTGTTGGTGACCGGTTCATTGGCCAATATGGTGCTGTTTGGCAGTTTTTTGGCCTGGGCGGTTCTGGATTTCATCGCCGCACGCCGGCGTGACCGCTTAGCCGGCACGCAATATGCCGCTGGCACGGTGCTTGGAACTAGCATGACGGTAGCCGCTGGCATATTGGGATGGGCAGCTTTTGCGTTCTTGCTGCATGGATTGTTAATAGGTATACGGCCTATTGGCTGACAGTGTTTTCAGGCGCGCGCAGCTTCAAGGCCGGTCGGTTCAGGGGGAAAATAATGAAATTTTTAAGGCGCCATCAAGGTTTGGGTCGCATTTTGGCTGCGACAGCCCTTTGCATGACGATGTGGTCGACCCATGCGGAGACCATTACCGTATTTGGCGGAGATAGCTTTTCGCCCACCACCTACCTCGTCGATGGTGAGCCCGCAGGTGCGTTGGTTGATTTATTGAAGCAACTCTCCAGTAAAACCGGTGATGAGTATCTGGTTCGCTTGTTGCCGTGGAAGCGGGCTTACGAAGCGGCCGTGCGCGGTGAGGGTGCCATTATCGGTTTGTCGCGCACGTCTGAGCGGGGCGAGTTATTTGCGTTTTCTGAGCCAATGCATTACAACGACCTGCAGTTGGTGGTGCACAAAGACCGCAAGTTTGTGTTCCGGCGCCTGGCTGACCTCAAAGGCAAAAATATTGGCGGCGGATTGGGCGTGAGCTATGGTGATGCCGTCGATACGGCCATTCAACAAGGGCAGTTCACGATGGAGCGCGACACCGACGCCTCTGAACGTGTCTTTAAAGTGCTGCAGGGCCGCCTCGATGCTGCGGTCATAGGGCACGGTATGCAGGGTTATGAGGCGGTGGTTTCCGGCAACCCGCGTTTGGCTGCCCGCCATGAAGAGCTAGCGGTATTACCCCACCCATTGGGGCGAGATCCTTTGTACTTTGCCATGCGCAAAACCATGGCGCAAAAAGGCGCGGTGGCGCGGCTGGATAAGGCTTTGCGGGAATTGCGGTTAGTCGCAACAGCCAAATAAGTGACCTAGCGGGTCAAGTACCACTGAATGACGAATTTGGCGGCAAAACCCACCATGCCAAATGCCAGGCCCAAAAAAAGTACAAAGGTGCCGAAACGACCAGCCTTGGATTCCCATGCCAGGTGTCCAATGATGAACAGCATGTACAGCATGAAGCCGCCCACACCGAAGCTCAGGCCGAAGCTGGCGATTTGCTCTTCGGAAAACCCAAACATCAGGACGCCCCGTTGCTTTTTACGGGGCGCTTGTAAGGCGCAGACATAGGGCCGCGCTCTGGCAGGTCTGAGGCATCAACCAACTCACGGTAGGCATGCCAGCTTGCATGGCCCAGCAGGGGAATCACCACCACCAAACCCAGCAGCATGGTTCCTAGCCCCAACAGGGTCAGCCCCATAATCACGGCCGCCCATAACGCCATAGGTATGGGGTTAACCAATACCGCTTGCCAACTGGTTAATACTGCTTGCATCAAGGTGGCTCTGCGGTCCAGCAGCAAGGGCATGGCGACAACGCTAGACGCAAACATGGGCGCAGCCATGACGCCGCCCAGCGCCAGCCACAGTTCAAACAGCCAGTTATCGGGCGGTAGCACCACGTAGCGCACAAAATCCATCGGGTTTTCAATCGGAGCGGGCGCTAGCAAGGTAATAAGGGCCGCCGATGTCAGCACCCACCCCGTGGCAGCCAATGCCAGCAGGCTACCAAATTGCACCATGCACCAGTAGTCATTTCCCCATTTGCTGACGTGGCTGCCTTGCCAGTTAAGCCAGGTCTTGAGCACCACACCCAAGTTTGCGGCTTCTTTGCGCTCCAGCGCGCGGCTCAGCGCATACAGGCTGGTGGCCAGCACGGGTGCTACCACCATGAAGCCGGACAGGGCACCTGCCAGCAACCAAAAGCGGTTGTGGGCTAGGGCGATGATGGCGGCACCGCCCAGGGCCAGCGCCAAACCGTGCGCGAAGCTGACCCATCCGGTGCGGCACATGTCACGCCAGGCCAAGCCCAGCCACGCCAAGGGGCGCCCGATGCCAATGGTGCGAATGGTGGGGATTGGGGGCGGGGTGCTGCGCATAATGTGGACCATCATCCTACAGGAGAGTTTGCATGCCGCGTTCTGTGCTCAGCGAAGCCCACATCCACCCCGCGATTCGTCAGCGGATTGAGAATCTGCACAGCGACATCGTGAAAGAAGTACAAGCCGCCGTGGCCACTAACCCTGTGGTCGTGGTGGGCATGGGCATCAACCCTATGCCCAAGCGGGCGCGCAAGGCGTTGGACGAAGCGGGTGTTGCCTACAAGTACTTGGAGTACGGCAATTATTTCAACATCTGGCGCAAGCGCAATGCCTTAAAAATGTGGTCTGGCTGGCCCACATTTCCCATGGTGTTTGTCAAAGGCACGCTGGTGGGCGGTGCGGTTGATGTGGAAGCGTTAATAGCCAGCGGTGAACTCAACAAGATGCTGGCCTAAAACCCCTTAGCGGGTTGGCTTGTCGCCGCCCCGATCGCCATGCATGCTGTGCATGCCCTGCTCTTCGCCGTGGCGGCCGCCCATGCGGGCGTGTTCGGCATCAAACACTTTTTGCTGCTCGGGCGCCAACGCGGCGTAAAAAGTTTTGATGGCGTCATCACGCTTGTCCATCGCAGCTTGCATTTCGGCCATGTGCTGGGTACGCATGCTGTGCATTTTGTCAATGCGTTGCGGCGTTGTCAGTTTTTCCATTTCGGCCCGATCAGGGCGCTGGTGGTCCATATTGGCGGGTGGCTGCATGGCGCCGGTGAAGCTGGTCCAAGCACCCTCCTGGGCGGCAGTGATCTTGAGTTTGGCTTTGAGGGCATCAAGGTGTTTGGCCATCATGGCTTTGCGCTGCGCTGGGTCTCTATGGCCCATCTTGCCCATATGGCTGCCGGGTGCTGCAGAACCGGCGGTTGGCATGCCGGTGGCACCGGGCATGGGCTTATCGGCCGTTTGGGCATACGAGGCGAATCCGGCGGTGGCGATCATGCCAGCTACCAAGAGCGATTTGAAGACTGGTTTCATGGTGTTTCCTTTGCATGGCCCGTCACGGGAATGTGATCGGCTTGGGGTTTAGTGTGCGCGGCTTGTGTGTCGCGCCCATTGCGCGGGGATAAGTCTTTGTAAAGTTGGGTTTCATTTGGTCGCTTGCAGCGTTGCACAATAAGAGCCTTCAGTAATTTTCAAGACGACATAAAGGTTCTGTGTGTTCAAAAACGTGATGATGTACCGCCTAGGCTCTGCCTGGCCAACAGAAGTAGCGCCGGTCGAAGCCGCGCTGGATACGGCCCGCTATGTAGAGTGTGGCGCCTCGCAAGAAAAAGCGGTGGGTTGGGTTGAGCCGCGTGGCATTGCCCACGGCCCGCTCATCGAAGTGATCGGTGGCCAGTGGCTGCTCAAACTGATGGTGGAAGTCAAAGTGGTGCCCGGCTCTGTGGTTAAGCGCAAAGTGCAAGAGCAATTGGCCCACATCGAAGCCACCACCGGCCGCAAGCCCGGCAAAAAAGAAAAGAAAGAACTCAGCGAAGACGCCCGCGTGGCCCTGCTGCCCATGGCGTTTAGCAAACAATCCAGCGTGCAGGTGTGGGTCGACCCCGCTGCAGGCTTCTTGATTACCGATGCTGGCAGCCAAGCCAAGGCCGACGAGGTGATGACCTGGCTGATCAAGGCGGTAGACGGTTTGGCGGTGAGTCTGATCAACACCCAGGTGTCACCGGCTGCGGCCATGGCCACGTGGTTGTCGACCAAAGAATCACCGCCCGATTTCACGGTAGACCGGGAATGCGAACTCAAAGCTCCGGACGAATCCAAAGCCGTGGTGCGCTACACCCGCCACGCGCTGGACACCGATGAGGTCAGCCAGCACATTGCCATGGGCAAAATGCCCACCCGCTTGGCGATGACCTGGAACGACCGTGTGTCCTTCGTCCTGACCGAGGCGTTGCACATCAAAAAGATCACCTTCTTGGAAGGGGTCTTTGAAGGTAACACCGCCTCACCGGGTGATGGTAAGGCGGACAACTTTGACAGCGACGCCCTTATTGCGACGGGCGAGTTGCAGGGCCTGATCCCGGATCTGATCGAAGCCCTGGGCGGCGAGATGCCGCTGGCCTGAACCTAGTCTTCTTCGCGGTCCCAGCCGCGGTCATGGCCGTGAGCGTGGTGTTTTTTGTATTTTTGGTGCTTGTCGTGCCCGTAGTGGTTGCCGTGGTCATGGCGCCATTCGCGGTCATCGCGCCAGTTGTTGTGCTCATAGCCGCGGCGGTCGTCGCCCCGGTCGTAATCCTCACGCTCGCGATAGGCACGTTCGGGGCGGTAGTCGGCTTGTTGGTAGCCGTTGTCGCGGCCCACGTTGCGACCTATGGTTGTGCCTGCTGCACCACCGACACCGGCGCCTATCACCGCGCCATTGCGCCCGCCTACGGACTGACCGACTGCAGCACCGGCAGCACCGCCCACCGCGCCACCAACGATAGCGCCGTTCTGGCCACGGCCACGGGTTGTAACAGCTGCACCGGCGGCACCGCCGACTGCGCCGCCAATCACGGCACCGCTACGTCCGCCGACCGACTGGCCCAAAATGGTGCCGGCAGCCGCGCCTACGCCACCGCCCAAGATGGACTCCAGCTCATTGGCATGGACCTGTGGGGACAGCGCCAGTAGGCTGCCAGCCAGTAAAAAGATTGTTGCCAAGCTGCGAGTGCGAGTCTTTGCGCTTGGGATCTTTACAGCAGTACTAGATTCAATTTGAGTAGTTTTCATGGAGTAAGTGTGGGACTGCTCCCGTACCGCTAGACGTAGCGGCTTACCACCCACTAACGCCCACCCAAGGCTTGGGATGACGCCAGTAACAATACCTTACACATTTAAAAAGTAGGCCAAATCGGCCTCTAGCCCACGTAGATATTGCGCAAGCAGCTATCAGAGTAATAGCAAATACGCGCGCTGCCTAGGCCGCTTTACGACGCCAATTCGCAATAGGCGCTTTAGCCCTTGAGTGCGTTGATCAGTAGCTTCTTCAACTTGGCTTGCTGTTGTGGCGTCAATTGGTACTCTGCCGACGCAAACATCACCGCGTCACCTACGCAAGAGATCTCAGGCAATGTGGCCCTTAGGCGGCTGTCCTTCTGTTGGGTTACATAGGCGCTGATGGCCGCGTTCTCCACCAGAAGCGGGGCGACCCGGCAGTATGCCTGCACGGTTGGCCCATCCGCACCCGCCGCGCGGATGGGTTGGGCAACCAGGTCTTCCACGCCCTGCGCAAGCTGTTCGGGTGCCATGTTGAACACGATTGACCACGGCTTGCTCAGAGGCTGGCCTTTGGCGATTGCGTTCCACAGGGTTGGGGGTATTGGCTGCATACCCTCGCAGTCTAGACCAGTGGGCGTGGCTTTGAACTGGCGTCCGCGTAGAGTTCTGCGAACCGCCCGAGTGCTTTGATATCGCCAATGTACAGGCGTCCGTTGTCGATGCGGTGCAGGCCACGTGCCTCTAGCCTGCGAAGTGTCTTGTGGGTGTGAACGAGCGACAGGCCCAAACCATCTGCCAAATGCTGTTGTGTCAGCGGGAACGGGACACCTGCTGCACTGCCATCTGCCTGCAGCGCGGCGGCCCTTTTGAAAACCAGTATCAACAACGTTGCCAGCCTCTCTTCGGCACTTCGCCGTCCGACGGACAACAAGTTGTCGTCGATGAGAGACTCTTCGACGGCGGTGAGCCAGGTGATCTCGAACCCCATCGACGGCGACTGCCGGTGCATTTCCCATAAAGAGTTTTTATCGAAAACACAGAAGGTGGCGTCAGTCAAGGTGACCACGCCGTAGCCCGCTACGTCGAGCATTCTTTGCTGCACGCCAATAAACGAGCCAGCCAGTAGGATGCTCAAAATTTGTCGACGTCCATCGCTCAGGGTCCTAAACCGGTAGGCCCAACCGCTGTAGAGCGTGTACAGCAAAGTATCGACCTCTCCCTCGTGGATGAGGGTCTCTCCTGCGCGCAGGTGGATTTCGCGGCGTTTCAAAGACTGAACCAGTTGCACATCCGGTGCGCTGCTGCCGAAAAAAAGCGGTAGCGCCCTTAGAGGACACGCACTACAGCGAACTTCTTCCATCGATTTGCCCTTTTTTTGTCTTGAATAAACGTCGCCATGGCTCTCCCTACGTCTTTTTACGCAGGGCGGATGCCTTGTATTGCTTATATTCCCATTGAATCTTTTACGCTGTGCGCTAGCGAACGGACTTGCGCTTGTCAATCTCGGCCGGCAATTTTTACGGAAATAGGCCAGTCACACCATGCAACTTCCCAACCAAAAACCTGGCATTGAAGCCGTCACGCTGGTGTCCTTGCAGCGCGTGGTTCTTCAAATAGAGGACAACGACGCCAACGCAAATGTGGTCAAGCAGTTGATTGAACGAAGAAGTGACTTGGCGTTGTTGACAGCGACGACAGGCCTTCAGGGTATCGAAATGGCGCTTGCGTACCAGCCCATTGTCATCCTCCTGGACATCAATTTGCCAGACATCAGTGGCTACGAGGCGTTGGAAGCTTTGCGCGCCAGTCCCCAGACACGCCACATACCGGTCATCGCGCTTTCGTCCAACGCCTACAAGAATCAAATCCAAAAGGGACTCGAAGCGGGGTTCTTTCGATATTTGACCAAGCCGTTCAAGCTCAACGAACTGTTGAACACGATTGATCTTGCACTGGACACCGTCGCTGAGGCAACGCCATAGGCATAATGACCGGCGGACACCGCGTTAAACATGGGTCGATTTTCCGACGTAAATTTATTGTTTGGTGTATATCCGTCAAATAGCGGCGTTTCATTGCCTTCGCTATTGGGCGTTTGAATCGCCCCATTGAAAGAAATCCCATGCGCCTTTCCAAATTCATATTGACGAATATGGAAGCCATTCTGCAAGAGTGGGAAGACTTCGCCAAGACCATCCACGCCAGCATTCATCGGATGACCGCCAAAGAGTTGCGTGACCATGCCGAGGCAATGCTCAAGGACGTGGCCGCTGACCTTGAAACCTACCAAGCCCGGCAAGAAGGCATCGACAAGTCGCAGGGCCTGGCCCCTCAGGTACCCGAGGATACCGCGGCGGAGACTCACGCCGTCGATCGCCTCGCGTCTGGATTCACCATCGAGCAGCTGACGTCGGAGTACCGGGCACTGCGTGCGAGCGTACTGCGACTTTGGCAAGACGAGATCAAAGACATTACCTCGGGCGAGATCAAGGACATGGTTCGGTTTAACGAAGCCATTGACCAGTCGTTGGCCGAAGCGGTCGCGCGTTATTCAGAGATGCATCGCGACTCGCAAAATTTGTTCATGGCCATTCTCGGGCATGACGTGCGCTCGCCGCTCGGTGCCATCAGCGTGGGCGCGCAAATGCTGGCGGGCAACGCCAATTTGCCCCCCAGCGCGGCCAAGACGGCGTCACTCATCGTCGACAGCAGCAACCGCGCCGCAGAAATCGTTTCAGACCTGCTCGATTTTTCGACAAGCCATCTTGGCGACGGAATCCCGGTCGCAACGTCCCCGATGGATTTTTCGCCGGTGTGCAGCGCCATTGTTGAAGAGATGCGCTTATTGCACCCTGATCGGTCCATCACGTTGGAAATAGCGGGCAATATGGAGGTGGTATGGGACCGTGCGCGCATCAGCCAGGCGTTCGGCAATCTGATTACCAATGCGATTGATCACGGTACTGCTGGTGAACCCATCGCCATCTCGGTTCGGGCGCACAACGATGACGAAATCATCTGGACGGTCCAAAACGCGGGTGAGGTGATTTCTTCGGCCCAGCTGAGAACCATTTTCGATCCAGCCAAGCGCTTTGCCCTGCGACCGGCAAGCGAGCGCAAGCTCAGCGACAAGATTAATTTGGGACTGGGCTTGTACATCACCCGTGAAATCATCGTTGCACATGGTGGGCGCATCGAGATCACCTCCACCAAGGCGGATGGGACGGTCTTTTCGATCCGCCTGCCACGCAAGGGCACTGGCAAAAACGCCACCACCCGATAACGACGGAGGCTAGTCCGTCCCCACCCGAGTCATCCAAATCGGACACTCCTGGCCAAGCATTTTTCAAGGCAAATCGGCCTCTAGCCCTCGCAGAATGTGCGCAAGCAGCTATATAAAAGATAGCAACCTGTGCGCAAATGCTATCGCTTCATCGGGCAGGTGTTAATGCCTAGCATCGTGTACAGCGGGCACCACCCCATGGCGCCGGTGGCCAAAGGTACGACGCCGATCCAGCCCCACAGGCCGATTTGGTTGGTGGCGGCCAAACCGATTAATACCAAGCCGCCTACGACGCGGGCGATACGGTCCCAATTGCCTTCGTTTGTTTTCATGGTGCTTTCCCTTTTTGTGTTGAACATGGCGTTATTACACACCTTGGCAGCGTGTTTGTCTGTGCCCCGAGTCACACAAGCCGTATCGCGTTAGATGGGTTGCTCCCCTGCCAAGTCATCCAGTATCGGGCAGTCGGGTCGCCCGTCGCCGTGGCAGCAGTCCAGCAGCGTGCTCATTGTGCGCTGCATGGCTTGCATCGCGGCAATGCGGGCGTTGAGCTCGTCTACATGCCTTTGCGCAATGCGCTTGACGCTGCTGCTGGCACGCGCGCGGTTTTGCCATAAGCCGACCAGCTCACCAATCTCGGCCATAGAGAAGCCCAGGTCGCGGCAGCGTTTGATGAAGCGCAGCGTGTGTACATCGGCTGCGCTGTAGAGACGGTAGCCGCTGTCGGTACGGGCCACCGCGCCCAAGAGGCCCAGCGACTCGTAGTGCCGCAGCATCTTGGCCGACACGCCGCTTTGTTTGGCCGCCTCGCCAATGGTGACGGGCTCGGTCGGAGCAACCGCAGGTTTAGGCGGCAACGGTGTAGCCTTCTTCGGCAATCGCGTGGGCTAGCGCTTCGCGGGGCTGGGTGGACTGCACGTCCACCTTGTTCTGGCTGCGGTCAATGCTGACCTGGGCTTGTGCGTCCAGCTCGGTGATGGCGCGGGTGACGGCTTTTTCGCAGTGGCCGCAGGTCATTCCGGTGACGGTGAAGGTTTGGTTCATGGTGGCTTCCTTTCGATTGAATGCGCTTATTGTGAACCTTGCCATGGTGGTAAGGTCAAGTGATGCCGCTTGCGTAAATGGATGTGGCGCAATAGTGGCGCAATAGTGGCGCAATTTTCTGATATTGCGCCACGCCCTTGACCTTCCCACCATGGTAAGCCTTACGCTATCCCCATGACCACTGAAAACACATCCCAAACCTCCATCGACATTGGCATAGGCGGCATGACCTGCGCGTCCTGTGTGATGCGCGTAGAGAAAGCCCTGAAGAAAGTGCCCGGTGTGGAAAGCGCCACCGTCAACCTAGCGACCGAGTCAGCGCGCATTGCGGTGAGCGACCCGGCTCTTGAGGCGCGTTTGCGCCGCGCCGTGCGCGATGCGGGGTATGAGCCGCTGGCGGCTAACGCGGCGATCGACGCGGCAGACCCTGGTCCGTGGGCGGGCTTTATGCCGGTGGGCGTGGGGCTGGCTTTGTCGGCGCCCCTGGTGCTGCCGATGGTGGGTGATTTGCTAGGCAAGCATTGGATGCTGCCCGCGCTGTGGCAATTTTTGCTGGCAACGCCGGTGCAGTTCATTTTGGGGGCGCGCTTTTACAAAGCGGGCTGGCATGCCTTGCTGGCGGGCAGCGGCAATATGGATTTGCTGGTGGCCATTGGCACCACGGCGGGTTGGGCGTTGTCGGTCTGGCTGTGGCTTGCGGCGCCCGCCGGGGGCATGGTGCACCTGTACTTTGAGGGTTCCGCCGTGGTGGTGACGCTGGTGCTGCTGGGCAAGTGGTTGGAGGCGCGGGCCAAGCGCCAGACCACCACCGCCATACGCGCTCTGCACGCCCTGCGGCCCGATGTGGCCCACCTGTTGGGCCGCGATGGTGAGGTGGATGTGCCGGTAGCCGAAGTGTTGGTGGGCGACACGCTGGCGGTCAAGCCTGGTGAGCGTTTTCCGGTCGATGGCACGTTATTAGAAGGCAGCACGCAGGTGGATGAGTCCATGCTCACCGGCGAGCCGCTGCCCGTGGCCAAGGAGGTGGGCGGCAAGCTGACTGGCGGCTCCATCAACGGCGATGGGCGGGTGGTGCTGCAGGTCAATGCGGTGGGGGTGGACACGGTGCTGTCCAACATCATCCGCTTGGTGGAAGACGCGCAAGCGGCCAAGGCGCCGATTCAGCGCTTGGTGGACCAAGTGAGTGCTGTGTTTGTGCCGGTGGTGCTGGCGCTGGCGCTAATCACTCTGCTGGGCTGGTATTGGGGCATGGGTGCGCTTTTTGAGACGGCGGTGATTCACGCGGTAGCGGTGCTGGTGATTGCCTGCCCCTGCGCGCTGGGCTTGGCGACACCGGCGGCCATCATGGCGGGCACAGGTGTGGCGGCCAAACATGGCATTTTGATCAAAGACGCGCAGGCGCTGGAGTTGGCCCACAAGGTGGACACAGTGGCCTTTGACAAGACCGGCACGCTGACGGTAGGTCGGCCGCGCCTAACGGCCTTGGTGCTGGCGGGGCAAGACGCTGGCGCACCGGGTGCACCAGACGAGCCGGTTGCGGCGGGTGACGACGCACTGCTGGCGGTAGCCGCCAGCCTGCAAAGCGGCAGTGAACACCCGCTGGCGCGTGCCGTGGTGGACGCTGCCAAAGACAAGGGCCTGGCAGTGCAGCCCCCGGACAACGTGCGCAGCGTGGCAGGGCGCGGCACGGAGGGCGAGGTGGGCGTGAAGAGTTACTTGATTGGCAGCCTGCGCTGGATGGACGAATTGGGCGTGGCAATGGGCCCGCTGGCTGCGCGCGCGGTCGAACTCCAGAGCCAAGGTGCAACCGTGTCGGCCATGGCCGAGCGCACCACGGCGGGCCTGACCCTGCGTGCACTAATGGCCTTTGGCGACGAGCCCAAGGCGGGCGCCAAAGAAGCCTTGGCGGCGCTGCGTGCACGCGGTATCAAGGCGGTAATGGTCTCGGGCGACAACCGGGGCGCTGCCGAGGTGATGGCCCGCCGCCTGGGACTGCGCCCACAAGACGGTGAGGTCATGGCCGAGGTACTGCCAGGCGACAAGGCGGCTTTGGTGGCAGGGCTTAAGAC
Source organism: Burkholderiales bacterium (assembly GCA_038230175.1). Lineage (GTDB taxonomy): Bacteria > Pseudomonadota > Gammaproteobacteria > Burkholderiales > Burkholderiaceae_C > Allorhodoferax. The sequence continues at coordinate 36,186 of JBBRNS010000004.1, read as the reverse complement.
CGGTGGTCACACGGTTGCGATGGTGGGCGACGGCGTCAACGACGCCCCAGCGCTGGCGGCCGCTGACGTGGGCCTGGCTATGGGCAACGGCACCGACGTGGCAATGCAAGCGGCGGGCATTACGCTGATGCGCGGTGACGTGGCCTTGGTGGCGGCGGCCTTTGATATATCGCACCGCACGGTGGCCAAAATTCGGCAAAACCTGTTTTGGGCCTTCGCTTACAACGTGGCGGGTATTCCACTGGCGGCGCTGGGTTACCTGAATCCCGTGGTGGCGGGCGCGGCCATGGCGATGAGTTCGGTCAGCGTGATCAGCAATGCGCTGCTGCTCAAGCGCTGGAAGCCGCCTACCACCTGACAGCGAGGGTTACTACCCGGCATTAATGCCGGAACAGTTGACCTGGGTCAGACTTTTTTTCACCCAGCGCGCCATCCTGTAGGCGTGAGTCAACCCGTTAGGAAGGTGCCATGGCACACCGCAGTTTGCAAATCATTCGGCAAGAACACGCCTCGCAGGTAACCGTCTTGCGTGCCATGCGCATGATGGTGGAGCAAGGCCCCGGCGATGACGCGTCGATGTACTTTGACGTGATGCGGGGCATGCTGTTTTACATCGACGAATTCCCACAGCGCCAGCACCACCCCAAAGAGTCAGAGCTGCTGTTTCCGCGTGTGCTGCGGGTAGCCCCCGAACTGCAGCCTTTGGTAGACCGTCTGGAGCAAGAGCACCAGAGCGGCGAGTCGGCCGTGCGGGAGTTGCAGCATCTGCTTTTGGCGTGGGAGCTTTTGGGCGAGTCACGCATGCATGCTTTTGTGGAGGCATGCCAGCGGTACATTGCGTTCAGCCGCGAGCACATGCGGTTGGAGGAGACAGAACTTTTACCGGTGGCACAGGCCAGTTTTACCCCGGCGGACTGGGCGGAGCTGGATACGGCCTTCTCACAAAACCGCGACCCGCTCAGCGGCCAATACCCGCCCGACCCAGCGTATGACCGTTTGTTTGCCCGTATCGTTAGGAACGCTCCCGGTGCATCGTGGTGGGGCGAGGCGCAGTAGGCGCTGCGCACCCGTAAAATACGGGTAGTCGGCTATGGTATTGATAGCAATGGTTAGGTGATGGTGGTTGGGCATTGGGCCGACCTTGATGCTTAGGGTTTTTCCCCTTTCAATCGCTGAAATTCAGACCGTATTTTCCGTTTGGGTGGGCTTGCAATGTGCTACCCTCAACCGCTTACTGGGGAGCGCTAGCCGGCGTTCCAACACAACTTCACCAAAAAGCGATGCGCGCGGCACTAAGTGCGGCTCGCCTCTGATTGGACATGGGATGAACGATATGACAATGGACCAAAGAGATCAGCCCCCGTTTCGCGAGAAGCGCAAAGGCGAGTACCTGCCCGGTTACGAGGCCGTCCTGATTCGGGGCGAGCTCAAACAAAAGATGCGCGACTGGCGCAATGAGCGTGGCATGCGCGACACCCACATCGAGCGCTGCCTGATGAGTGCCGTGATGGAGTTGGCCCTGGACCCGGCCAACGAAGAAAAGCTAATGGCCCTGCTGGGGCAGGCCATTTTGAAAGACTTCCAGATGATGAGCGCCACACCCGAAGGCCACCACGTCGAGTCGCGCGGCGCGACGCGCTAAAACCCTCGGCGATCTGCTTCCAGATCGCCGCTTTTTCGTCCAGTTGGCCGTTAGGCCAGCGCCACGTCTTTTTGGGTCAGCCGCTTGGCAAGGCCTTGTGCCAGCCGATTGACTGTGCCATAGATTGACAACTGCGGGTTGGCACCAATACTGGTGGGGAAGATGGAGCCGTCGTGGACCGACAAGTTCTCGATCTGCCAATGCACCCCGTCGGCCCGTACCACACCCCGCTTCTCGTCCCCCGCCATGCCGCATCCTCCCATGACGTGCGCGCTGCTGATTTTGGTCAACAGGGGCTTCATGGGCAGGGCCTCTATCGCGGTTTTGGCCTGCGCCCAGGATGTGTAGTGCTCTGCCATTTCATGCGCGGGGTAGACCTCTTTGGCCCCTGCGGCAAATTGAACCTCGGCCATTTTTAGCAGGGAACGGCGTGCGCCGTCCATGACGAAGTCGTTGAGCGGGTAGTCCAGTGAGGGCGATCCATCGCCGCGCAAACCCACTTTGCCGCCTTGGGATTGCTCGTGGAAGCCATCGCGCATCAGTGCCAGCAAGGTGTGGGTGTTGGGGAATGCTTTGTAGACCTCGGCTTGCCGTTGCCCATAACCCGGTGTGACCGACGCAAATATGACCGGGTGCAGGGGCGGCACTTCGAGCTTGAAGCCGATGGGCCCGTCAATGGCCTGGGTTTGGAGGAAGTGGTCGGAGTAGACCGACTGGGGCGCGCCGTGCCAGGCTTCGACCTTTTGCGCCATGACGCCCAGGGACAGGGTTACGGGGTGCAAAAAGGTGCGGGTGCCCAGCAAGCCGTGGGGGTCGGGCGCATGAGAGCGCAGCAGCACCGCCGGCGAATTGATGGCACCACCCGACAAAACATAGTGTTTCGCTACGATTTTTGTAGCTGCCTGCGCAGATTCTACGGGCGCTGTATTGGGTTTTACTGCAATACATTCGAGGCTGCTGATGTGTGCACCGGCGAAATTGAAGCGCAGGGCGCGCGTCTCGACCAGCAGGGTGGCGCCCTTGTCCAGGCTGGCTGGAATGGTGGTGACCAGCATGGACTGCTTGGCATTGGTGGGGCAGCCCATGCCGCAAGAGCCCAGGTTCCAGCAGCCTTTGACGTTGCGGGGAATCGTATGGGTAGGAAAGCCCAGCTTGACCGCACCACGTCGCAGCAGGTCGTTGTTCTCATTGGGGGGCGTCGCCCAAGGGCTGATGCTCAGGCGGGTCTCGGCCTGCTGAAAATAGGGTGCCAGCGCGTCGACGTTGTAGTCCGCCAAGCCAAAGTGGTCTTGCCAATATTGCAGCGTGTCAGGTGGGGTGCGAAAGGAGCTGGTCCAGTTCACCGTGGTCGATCCACCCACCGTGCGCCCTTGCAAGATGTTGATGCCCTTGTCAGTGGTTTTGCGCGCGGCCGTTTCTTGGTAGAGCTGGGGGTAGGCTTCTGATTCTTTTTGGTTGAAGTCGGAGCTGCTTTTGAGCTGGCCTTCTTCGATGATGACCACGTCCAGGCCGGCCTTGGTCAGCAATTCGGCGGTGATACCCGCTCCTGCGCCCGAGCCAATGATGGCGACGTCGCAGGTGATTTGGGTGGGCAGCGCGCCGTGGCGGCCGCCCAGTACTTTCCAGCCGCGTTCTAGGCCTTCGTGGATGGGGTCTTTCAAGCTGCTCATAAGGTAGGTATTCCGTTGGTGTCGTTGTATAAAGTCAGACGGCCGTGGGGCCAGGGTAGGCCAAAAAGGACCAGTTCTCAGTACCAGCAAAGTAAGAGCCGCTGACGATGTCGTGCAAGGCGGCGTAGGTTTGTTTGCGAACATCTAGGCTGGATACGCGCATGGCTTGCAGTGCGGCCTGAATTTCTGGTACCGACGCCTTGTCCCAGGCTGTGCCCAGGCCGGTTATCCCCAGCCTGCCAGCAGCGGTGGGCAAAATGGTGAGCAATTGCCCCAGCTCGGCCTGGGTGTGCGGTGGCAGGCCCGCAATCAGGCCGTCAATGCGGTCTAAAAGGCCGTCTAGGGCAGTTTGTGCGGCGGCTGGCTCAGTAGGTAGGGTGCCATCCAGTATGGCCTTGGCGATGGCGCCAAAGGTGCTGCGGGCACTCTCTGACATGCGGCCGTTGACCAGGCCGGGTTTAACCAAGGCAATGGTGCCACCGGCGACCGCGAGCACCACGGCAGAGGCAACGCCCAATTTGAGGAGTGATCGTCTTTGCATAGTCAGTTGGCGCCGTTTGAAGGCGCAGGTTTATTTGGTTAAAAAGTCGAGGTAGGTCGAGGCGAACTTACCGTACGGTGGCCACATGAACTTGATGGCACTGAACGGTGCCTGGTAAAACACCGGGCGCATTTTGGAGAAGGTGACAAAGCCTTCGTAGCCGTGGTAGTGGCCCATGCCGCTGTCGCCCACACCGCCAAAGGGCAGGTCGTGCTGGGCGGTGTGCAGCAGGCTGTCGTTGACGGTGACGCCGCCCGACATCACATGCGTGATGAAGTGGTGAATCTTCTTTTTGTCGTCGCTAAAAGGGTACAGCGCCAAGGGGCGTGGGCCGGCGTTGATGGCGGCAATCGTTTCGTTAATGTCGGTGTAGCCAATGACGGGCAGTACCGGGCCAAAAATTTCCCGGGTACGCAGGTCGCAATCGGGTGGGGCGTTGAGCACAATGTGCGGCGCAATTTTGCGGGTGACTGGGTCCCAGGGCTTGCCGGGGATCAGCGGCACCAGGGTGGCGCCACGTTCTTGGGCCTGCTCCATGGCACCAACGATTCGGTCAAATGCCCGCTTGTCGATGATGGAGCTGTAGTCCGGGCTGCTGATCTTGGGGTAGCGGCCTTTGACAATACCCTTGGACAGCTTCACAAACTCGTTGATCTTTGCGTGCGGCACATACACATGGTCTACGGTGGTGCAGACCTGGCCGGCGTTGAAGCATTTGCTAAACAGCAGGCGCTCAGCGGCCAGGCGCAGTGGAAAGTCGTCGCAGATCACGGCTGGCGATTTGCCGCCCAGCTCCAAGGTGACAGGGCATAGGTTTTGGGCCGCAGCCGCCATCACCGCGCGCCCGGTCAGGCCGGAGCCGGTGAAGATGAGGTGGTCGAATTTGAGTTGCGAAAACTCCAGGCCCACACCGCCGGTTTCGTCAAAAATCGCCAGCTTACTTTGCGGGAAATACTCAGGGATTTTTTCGATTAACAACTGCGCGGTGTGGCGGGAGTTTTCCGACATCTTCACCATGGAGCGGTTGCCGGCGGCAAAGGTGCAGATCAGACCGTTGAAGCTGGTCCAGATGGGGAAGTTCCAGGGGATGATGGCACCCACCACGCCCAGGGGTTGGGGGATGACCTTGTTGGTGGCGCCCAGAAAGTTTTTGAGGTCGATCTTGCGCGTCTGCGGCTTCATCCACTCTTTGAGGTGTTTGATGGTGTGGTCGACGCCGTCGATCACGCTGTAGATTTCGGCAAACAGGGTTTCGTGGCGCGAGCGGTTGCCGTAATCTTTGCTGATCGCATCCACCAGCGCGTCGCGGTTGTCGCGCACAAAACGCTGCAGGGTCAGCAGGTCGTCTTTGCGTTCGTCAAAGCTGGGGGACGGGGCGGCCAGAAAGGCGTCACGCTGCAGCTTGAGGGTTTCTTCCAGCATGGTGCGAATGGCGATCTCGGGCGTCACTTGGCGAAGTTTGGTAGCAGACATATAGGGCCTTTGGAGGCATCAGGTTGGATGAAAAATAACGATCAGTTTGGGTGCAGAAGGCCATTCCCAATTGGTTGGCGCATGTGAATCATCGAACGTTATGACGCCACAGCGCGCTTTGGCGGATGCCGTTGGAAAAGGGGATATCCATGAGACCGCACCATTATCTGGTTAGTCCACACCTTAACCCCAAGCGGGCTAAAAAATCGGGTTTCCATAGCGCATTTAGGGTATTTACGGATGCCAAATGGACGACTTACCCAAATACCGTGCGCTACTGCAACGCGTGCCCAATAACCGTGCAGTGGTCAAAATTTGGGCAGCCCGGTAAAATGCCAGCTTGCCCCTCTGCGTAACCAGCCTGTTGTCACAGGTGCTGGCGCGTTACGCCCCTACCTTGTTACCCAGGTTGTTTGCTATGTTGTACCCACAAATTTTTGACGTCATTGTTGTTGGCGGCGGCCATGCCGGCACCGAGGCCGCTTTGGCTGCTGCCCGCATGGGCTGCAAAACGCTGCTGCTCTCGCACAACATCGAGACCCTGGGGCAGATGAGCTGCAACCCCTCTATCGGCGGTATTGGCAAGGGCCACCTGGTTAAAGAGGTCGACGCCCTTGGCGGCGCCATGGCACTGGCCACCGACGAAGCGGGCATCCAGTTTCGTATTCTCAACTCCAGCAAGGGCCCTGCGGTGCGCGCCACCCGGGCGCAGGCCGATCGGGTTTTGTACAAGGCTGCGATTCGCCGCATGCTGGAGAACCAGCCCAACCTCTGGCTCTTTCAGCAGGCGGTGGATGACCTGATGGTGGAGGGGGATGGTGACGGCGCCCGGGTGGTGGGTGCGGTCACGCAGGTGGGTGTGCAGTTCCGCTCCAAGACGGTGGTGCTAACGGCGGGCACTTTTCTAGACGGCAAGATCCATGTGGGCCTGAACAACTACGCAGCCGGGCGCGCGGGCGACCCACCGGCGGTGTCTTTGAGCGCGCGGCTCAAAGAACTCAAGCTGCCACAGGCGCGCCTGAAGACTGGCACGCCGCCGCGCCTCGATGGTCGGAGTATTGACTTCAGCAAGTGCCTGGAGCAGCCCGGAGACGGCATGCCTTGGGGTATGAGCCCGGTGATGCCGGTGGTTAGTTTTATGGGGCGCCTGGACATGCACCCGGCGCAAATGCCGTGCTGGATTACGCATACCAATGCCCGCACGCACGAGATCATTCGCTCTGGCTTTGACCGCAGCCCCATGTTCACTGGCAAGATCGAGGGTGTGGGCCCGCGTTATTGCCCCAGCGTAGAAGACAAAGTCAACCGCTTTGCCGACAAAGAAAGCCATCAGATTTTTCTAGAGCCTGAGGGCCTTACCACCCACGAGTACTACCCCAACGGCATCAGTACCAGCTTGCCATTTGACGTGCAATACGACCTTGTGCGCAGCATGGCGGGGCTTGAGAATGTGCACATCTTGCGCCCCGGCTACGCCATTGAATACGATTACTTTGACCCACGATCTCTTAAAAGCAATTTTGAGACGCGGCAGATTGGTGGTCTATTTTTCGCGGGGCAAATCAACGGCACGACCGGGTACGAGGAGGCTGCCGCCCAAGGGCTGTTTGCCGGTCTGAATGCGGCGCTGCAGGTGCGTGCCGGGGCTGGTCTTGACCGTGCGGCCATGGTCAGCGCCAGCGTTGCCGGAGCGGCCGACTTTGATGCGGATACCTGGTTGCCCGGCCGCGACGTGGCCTACCTGGGTGTGTTGGTGGATGACCTGATTACCAAGGGCGTTACCGAGCCCTACCGCATGTTCACCAGCCGGGCTGAGTTCCGATTGCAACTGCGTGAGGACAATGCCGACGCCCGCCTGACCGAAGTGGGCCGCAAGCTGGGCTTGGTGGACGACGCCCGCTGGGCTGCTTTTAGTCGCAAGCAAGAGGCTGTTTCACGTGAAACAGAACGCCTGCGTAGCCTGTGGGTCAGCCCGAAGAACCTGGCCGCGGCCGAGTCGCTGCGGGTATTGGGTAAGTCTATTGAACACGAATACAGCTTGGCCGAACTGCTGCGCCGCCCCGACGTGAGCTACGGCGCTTTGATGTCTTTGGATGGTGGACGTTTTGCCAATGCCGAGTTGAGCGTGGCAGAAGTCGTTGAAGGTGCCGGGTCCGACGTGCTGGCGCAGCGCGTTTTTGTGGAGACCGTGCTGGAACAGGTGGACATTGCTGCCAAGTATTCGGGCTACATCGGCCGCCAGCAAGAAGAGGTGCAGCGTGCCGCCCATTATGAGAATTTGCGCTTGCCGCCAGAGCTGGATTACCTGCAGGTATCGGCCATGAGTATTGAAGCGCGCCAGCGCCTGAGTAAGCAACGCCCCGAGACGCTGGGGCAGGCGTCCCGCATGTCGGGCATCACGCCGGCCACCATATCGCTGTTGCTCATCCACCTGAAGAAGGGCAAGTTCCATGGCTTTGCGGCGGCTGCCGATGCTGCAACCTTTGAGGTGCTGGGTTGATGCACCCGCAAGAAGCAGATCTGCGACGCGGGCTCGACGAACTGGGTTTGACGCTGGATGCACTGCAGGTGCAGCGCCTACTGGACTACTTGGGTTTGATTCAAAAATGGACCAAGGTCTACAACCTGACGGCGGTGCGTGACCCGGCTGAGATGCTGACCCACCATGTGCTGGACAGCCTGACGGTGATTGCCCCTCTGCGGCGCCATTTGGATACGCTGGTGCCCGCTTCCCTGTCGGCGGATGGTGCGGCAATGTACCGCCTCTTAGACGTTGGTTCTGGTGCGGGTTTGCCGGGTGTGGTGATTGCTATCTGCTGCCCAGACGTAGTGGTGCACTGTGTGGATACCGTGGCCAAGAAGGCGGCGTTTATTCAGCAAGTGGCGGTGGGCTTGAAGCTGCCCAACCTGCGGGGAATCCATGCACGGGTGGAGTCGCTGACTGAGCCCTATGACGTGGTCAGCTCCCGGGCGTTTGCCTCGTTGGTGGACTTTACCAATTGGTCTCTGGGGGCATTGGCGGAGCGGGGTGTTTGGATGGCTATGAAGGGTAAGCATCCTGCGGATGAGTTGGCTGCCTTGCCTGCAACGGTGGAGGTGTTTCACGTGGAACAGTTGGTGGTGCCGGGGTTGGATGTGGAGAGGTGTTTGGTTTGGATTCGTAAGGTCTGAGCTCTTTTCTTCTCTCCCACCATCCCCACACTCCCCCAACCCCTCTCGCCCCGCCGGGCGAGAGGGGAGCTAAACAGCCATATTTGGGTGTCGCTTTAAGGGGTGAAGTGCACGCGCCAGGGCTGGTTTGGTTGCTCGTTCGGTTGGTCGGTTGGCTTGGGGTGGTAGTGGCGCAGTGTCCTGCAGGCGCTTTCTGTTTGGCGGCGTCTTGGCTTCTGGCCGCAAGGCATGACCGGCACCTAATGTTCTGCCCGTTTGTCGCCTGAGTAGTTTCAGCCATTGCTTTGCAGGCTGGGTATAGCGCGCTGACGGTCGCCACCATCCTGTTCGGTTCGAGCGCAACCGCACTAGCGCTGTCAGGCCCAAAGCAAAAGACCTCACTCCCCCAAGCCTGCCGCCTCAGTCCGCAAGTCGCCAAGCCACCAAGCTAGGCCAATAGGTGATAGCCATTGCGCGAGTACCCACCCCCTTCAAATCGTTGGCCAAATATGGCTGTTTAGCTCCCCTTTCGCCCGGCGGGGCGAGAGGGGTTGGGGGAGAGTGGGGATGGTGGGAGAGAAAAAAAGATACACAAAACCTAAAACACCAAGTAACGCCCCAAAACGTTCCACGTGAAACACCAATCAATCAAACGACCAAACCCGACCCGGCATCAGCAACCTTCTGCAGCCTTCACCAGGCAATTCCCCAAACATCGATCCAACCGTAAACTCCCACCTACAGGGAATCCCCATTCCCCAGAAAACCCCAAAGACCAACCCCAAGGCCCCACCCCATGTTTGGCATATCCGACTTCCCCGCATTCGTAGTCGCCTTCATCCTCTTACTCTTCATCCCAGGCCCAGGCAACCTCGCCATCATGCGCTCCACCACCCAAGGTAGTTTGCGTGGTGGGCTGGCGGCCACACTGGGTTTGATGGCTGGTGACCAAGTCTTGATGTGGGCCGCAGTGGCCGGCATGGCCGCCATCCTGGCTGCGAACCCTGTCGCTTTCCGGGCAGTGCAGTGGATGGGCTCTGCCTATCTGGTCTGGCTGGGTTTCAAGATGCTAATGGTCAAGCCAGGTGACGCTCCCATCCTGAATATCCGACCCCACCATTACTTCCGCCAAGCATTGGCCATTACGGTGCTCAACCCCAAGGCCATCGTTTTCTACATGGCGTTCTTTCCATTGTTTATCGACCCGGCGCACCACCAAGGCATGGTGACTTTTGCTGCGATGGCCGTCACGGTGGCGGTCTTGGCCTTTGTGTACTGTATGGGCGTCGTGTTGTTGACCCATTTCTTGGCCGAGCGACTGCGGGCTAATCCACTGGTTTCTGGTGTGTTTCAAAAAGTTGCGGGCGTATTTCTGATCGGGTTTGGGGTCAAGCTGGCGTTTTCGCGCTAGTGCGCCACTACACTAGCGCCATTGCCCGTTGTTTCACGTGAAACACATCTGCGGCCTCCCCATACTTCAATTACCCACTTAGTACTCCATGGCCAAAATTTTCTGTGTCGCCAATCAAAAAGGTGGCGTTGGCAAAACCACCACTTCCGTCAATCTGGCCGCTGGCTTGGCCAAGGTCGGTCAGCGTGTGCTGATGATTGACCTAGACCCCCAGGGTAATGCCACCATGGGCTCCGGCGTGGACAAGCGCCAACTCAAACTCACCGTGTACGACGTGTTGCTCGAATCGGCCACCATTGCTGAGGCCCGCGTACAAAGCGACAAACTCAAGGCCACTGGTTGCAGCTATGACATCTTGGGCGCCAACCGGGAGTTGGCGGGGGCTGAGGTGGAGCTGGTGGAGGTCGAGCGCCGTGAGCGCCGCCTCAAAGAGGCCATCGCCGCGGTTGATGCCGAATACGATTTTGTGCTGATCGACTGCCCACCCAGCCTGTCCATGTTGACGCTGAACGGCTTGTGCTGCGCACACGGCGTGGTCGTGCCCATGCAGTGTGAATACTTTGCCCTTGAAGGCCTGACCGACCTGGTCAACACCATCAAGCAGGTCAAGGCCAACCTGAACGATGACCTGCAGGTCATCGGCCTGCTGCGCGTCATGTTTGACCCGCGCATTACCCTGCAGCAGCAGGTGAGTGACCAGCTCAAGTCCCATTTTGGCGACAAGGTGTTTGACACCGTCATCCCCCGCAATGTGCGCTTGGCCGAGGCGCCCAGCTACGGCCTGCCCGGTGTGGCATTTGACCCTGCCTCCAAGGGGGCGCAGGCCTTTGTGGCGTTTGCCAAAGAGATGGTCACCCGAATCGCGACCAAATAGCCACCGAGCCCTCGCAGAACATGCGCAAGCAGCTTCCAAAATCATAGCAAATGCCCACACGGTGACTACACCCCACGTCTTACTCTTACCGGGCTGGCAAAACTCTGGCCCCGACCACTGGCAAAGCCACTGGGAGCAACAGCCCGGATTTGTCCGCGTGGAGCAATCCGACTGGATGAAACCCCTGCGCGGCGACTGGATGGTGCAGCTAGAAGAAGCAGTGCTGGCCGCACCCGCCGCGCCCGTGGTGCTGGTGGCGCACAGCTTGGGTTGCATGCTGACTGCGGCCTGGGCCGCCCACTCCCGCAACACCCAGCGCGTGGTGGGTGCATTGCTGGTAGCGCCGGGTGACCCCGAGCGAGAAGAACTGCGCGCCGTGCTCAAGAGCTGGTCGCCTGTGGTTTTGCGAACCTTGCCGTTTAAAAGCACGCTGGTGGGTAGCAACGATGACCCCTATTGCAGCAGCGCGCGCGCGCGCCAATTTGCCCAGGCCTGGGGCGCAGACTATGTGGACTACGGCGCGGCCGGCCACATCAATGCCGACTCTGGTTTGGGAGACTGGCCCGAGGGCTTGGCTTTGCTAGAGCCCCTGATGAATTTGAAGAAAGTGAACTAAACCATGGTGACAAAAAAACTCAAGGGACTTGGTATGGGGCTAGAGGCCCTGCTGGGGCCCAAAGTCAAAGACAGCGCACCCACCGACCTCGTGGTGGCCAACTCTGGCCTGCCCAGCACCCTGATGCTCACGCAAATGGTGGCTGGCCAGTACCAGCCGCGCACCCATATGGACGAGGGCGCTTTGTACGAACTGGCTGAGAGCATCAAGGCCCAAGGCATCATGCAGCCGATCTTGGTGCGCCGCTTGGGCGACGAACAAGCGCGCGCTCAGCGTGCCAAGGCAGTACCCGGCACGACCCCTGTGGCGGGCGCTGCGGATCAGCCCATCTACGAAATCATTGCTGGCGAGCGGCGCTTTCGCGCGGCCAAGCTGGCAGGGCTAGACAGCGTTCCCGTATTGGTGCGCGACGTGCCGGACGAGGCCGCCGCTGCCATGGCGCTCATTGAGAACATGCAGCGCGAAGACCTCAATCCGCTGGAAGAAGCCCACGGACTGCAGCGGCTGATCAAAGAATTTGGTTTGACGCACGAGACTGCCGCCCAGGCGGTGGGGCGCTCGCGCAGCGCCGCCAGCAACCTGCTGCGCTTGCTCAACCTGACCGACCCGGTGCAAACCATGCTGATGGCCGGTGACCTGGACATGGGCCACGCCCGTGCCTTGCTTAGCCTAGACCGCGCTACCCAGATCACCGCAGCCAACCAGATCGCGGCCAAGAAATTGTCGGTGCGTGAGGCCGAGAGTTTGGTCAAGAAACTGGGCGCCGAATTCTCGCTCACCGCCAGCAGCAAGCCGGCTAAAGAGAAGTCACGTGATCTCAAGCGGGTCGAAGAAGAACTGTCCGACCTGCTCATGGCACAGGTCGAGGTGCATGTCAAAAAGCGTGTCAAACGCCAAGGCCGCATGGAGGAGATGGGCGAGGTGGTGATCCAGTTTGGCTCGCTGGATGAACTCAACGGCCTGATCGAGCGCCTATCGCCCGGGGTCAGCCGCTAGCCGTATGCAGCAACACCGCTGGCCCCGTACATCGTGCAGCAATGCTATAAGTATAGGAGCTGCTTGCGCAATGTTGACGAGGGCTAGAGGCCTAAAAGGCACTTAAATGGCAGCGCCACAACCGCTCCAGCGACTCCAGCGACTTGGCGCCTGGCCGATGCCCGCGGTACTGACTTGGGCGCTGGCCTGGGGTGTGTTCAAACTGGCGCTGGGGCAGGGCGGGTCAACAGGCGTGGCCATTGGTGTCTCCACCGCCCTGGGCGTGGCCTTCAGCCTGTGGGGCGACTCTTGGTGGCGCCGGTTGTTGATTGCCGGGGGCTTTCCCTTGTCGCTGGCGTTGAGCATGCCGTCGTTGGCCATTGCAGAATTGCCCGCCTGGGCTTGGCTGGTGCCGCTAGGGTTGTTGCTTTTGGTTTACCCGATCAACGCGTGGCGGGACGCGCCGCTGTTTCCCACACCCTTGCGCGCGCTCGACACACTGCCCGACTTTGCCCCGTTACATGGGGGCGCGCGGGTGCTCGATGCTGGCTGCGGCTTGGGCCACGGACTAATCGCCCTAAGCCGCGCCTACCCCCTGGCCCAATTGCACGGAGTGGAGTGGAGCTGGCCGCTGCGCTGGCTGTGCGCGCTGCGCTGCCCCTGGGCGCAGGTGCGCCAAGGCGACATTTGGCGCGCCGATTGGTCGGCTTACGACATGGTCTACCTGTTTCAGCGGCCCGAGAGCATGGCGCGCGCCGCGCAAAAAGCATTGGCTGAACTGCGCCCCGGTGCGTGGTTGGTCAGCCTTGAATTTGAGGCTTCTACGCTGCAAGCCAGTTCCCAATACCGTGAAGTCGGTGGCAGAATGGTGTGGATATACCGTGCGCCTTTGACTGCGCTCTCAGGAGAATAAACATGCCATCCAAGACAAAGCCTTCGACCACCAGCACCCCCGACGCGGCCCAGGTCCAGCACGCGTTGCAGGTGGTGGTGTTTGCCATGGCCACCTTGGCCGAGCAGCGCGAGTCCGATACCGAGAGCCACATTCTGCGCGTGCAAGGCTATGTTCGCGCACTGGCCGACCAGCTCAGCAGTCACCCGGCGTATGCAGAATTTTTGACCCCCGAAAACATCGACACCTTGTGCAACAGCGCAGCACTCTATGACATGGGTTCGGTGGGTGTGCCAGACCGCATTTTGCTAAAGCCCGGTCCCTTGACCGCGGACGAAATCAACATCATGCGTACCCACACCACCTTGGGGTACAAGGCGCTGGTGCGGGCTGAGAAAACCCTAGGCGCGCCGTCGCCGCTATTGGCCATTGCCAAAGAGCTGGTGTTGTCACACCAAGAACGTTGGGACGGAGCGGGCTATCCCCAGCGCCTGTCGGGAACTGCGATTCCTGCATCGGCGCGCATCATGGCCTTAGCCGACGTGTATGACGCACTCATCTCTAACAAGGTTTACAAAGACGGCGTATCGCATACCGAAGCGGTTCAGGTCCTATTTGGCGAGCGCGGCGCACACTTTGACCCTGATGTCGTGGATGCGTTCATGGTGGTTGAGATGGAGTTTTACGCCATTGCAGAGCGCTACCGTGATACTGCGGCCGACATGGCGCACAAAATTGAATATATGGCCAACGCCATTGCTGAGCACGCGACACTCTGACGTCTGCATTGGGCCCTTTCCTGACTGACGCACACGCCGAATCAGCCACCAAAATAGGCGTTACAACGTGCGCGCCGTTGTGCGCCGGTATTGCATGGCTTCGGCCAAGTGGGTCACCTGCGTGTGTTGCGCCCCGGCCAGGTCTGCAATCGTGCGCGCCACCTTCAAGGCGCGGTGCGTGCCCCTGGCGGACCAACCCAAGCGGGTGGCGGCGATGTTCAAAAACTTCAGCGCGTCGGGGTCGAGTTGCACGTGTTGGTCAATTGCCTGGCCATGCAGCGCCATATTGCTGCAGCCTTGGCGGTCTAGCGCACGCTGGCGGGCTTCCGTGCAGCGCTGGCGAATGGCCTCGGTGGACTCGCCCGCCGGGGCACTGAGCAAGTCGCCATTGGGAAGGGCTGGCACGTCCACATGCAGGTCGATGCGGTCCATCAGCGGGCCGCTGAGCTTGGATTGGTATCGGTGAATCTGGTCGGGCGTGCAGCGGCACGCATGGGCGCTGGAGCCCTGGTAGCCGCACGGACAGGGGTTCATTGCTCCAATCAATTGGAAACGCGCCGGGAACTCTGAGCGCTGCGCCGCACGTGAGATGGTAATGGTGCCCGTCTCTAGCGGCTCGCGAAGCGCCTCAAGGGCCGCGCGTGGAAACTCGGGCATTTCGTCCAAAAACAGCACGCCATGGTGCGCCAGTGAGATCTCGCCTGGCCGGGGTGGAGAGCCGCCGCCCACCAAGGCTACGGCGCTGGCCGAATGGTGCGGGTTACAGGTAGGGCGCTGCCCCCAGTGGTCCATCGAGAAGCGCCCGCTCAAACTGCGGATGGCAGCACTTTGCAGCGCCTCATCCACCGACATGGCGGGCAACAGACCCGCAAACCGCTGCGCCAACATCGACTTTCCCGCGCCCGGCGGCCCCACTAGCAGCAGGCTATGCCCGCCAGCGGCGGCAATTTCTAGCACCCGCTTGGCACCCGCCTGGCCTTTGACATCGGCCATGTCCAGGCCCGGCACACGCACCGGGGCGGCTTCGGACTGCACCCGTGCCCAACCGCCGTCGTCGGGGGCGAGCGGTTCGGCATTGGCACCATCGGGCGCAAATTGGCGCACCACATCCAGCAAATGTCGGGCGCGGTAAACCTGTGCGCCGGGCACCAAGGCGGCTTCTTCCGCGCTGCCGGGGGGTAATACCAGGCGGGTTTGTACCTTGGCCGTGTGCAAGGCCAGCGCTGTGGCCAAGGCGCCCCGCACCGGGCACAACTCGCCCGACAGCGACAACTCGCCGGCAAACTCATAGTCGGCCAGCCGACTGCCGTCGATTTGCCCACTGGCCGCCAAAATACCCAAGGCGATGGGCAAGTCCAGCCGCCCGGAGTCTTTGGGCAGGTCTGCCGGGGCCAGATTGACGGTGATGCGCTGGTTGTGCGGGAATACCAAGTTGGCGTTCTGAATGGCGCAGCGTACCCGCTCACGCGCCTCTTTGACTTCGACATCGGCCAAACCCACCAGGGTAAAACTGGGCAGGCCATTGGCCAAGTGCACTTCTACCGTGACCTGGGTGGCTTGCAAGCCCAATAGGGCACGACTTTGGACCAAAGACAAAGCCATTTTAAACTCCCTGAAATGGTGCACGATTGCCAGCACGCGGCACTAATGGCGCACAACGCTGGTGCATGCTGGTTATTTATACAGGTATATTAGCGCACTTTATGACCCTAAGGCAAGAGAGGCTTTGTCGGGAGAAATGGCGTGGTTGGCACGGTCCCTGCTTATTACGGTTATCTCCGACTCGATTGGAGAAGCGGATCATCCAGCCCCGGTATCTGCAACCCCCTGTTATGAAGTTGAGGTGAACACATGAAACTCGTTACGGCCATTATTAAACCGTTCAAGCTCGATGAGGTGCGTGAAGCCCTCTCTGGCATTGGCGTCCAAGGCATTACTGTGACCGAAGTCAAAGGCTTTGGCCGTCAAAAAGGCCACACCGAGCTGTACCGCGGCGCGGAATATGTGGTGGACTTTTTGCCCAAGGTCAAGATTGAGGCCGCCATTGACGATGCCCTCGTCGACCGCGTCATCGAAGCCATTGAAGGCGCCGCCCGCACCGGCAAGATCGGCGACGGCAAGATTTTTGTCTACAACCTGGAGCAGGTTGTACGCATCCGCACCGGCGAAACCGGCAACGAAGCCCTGTAATTGGAATGACCATGAAAAAACTACTACTCTCTCTCGCCCTCGGTTGGGGCGTCATGATGACCGGCGCTGCCGCGTTGGCACAAACCACTGCGCCGGCAGAAGCACCTGCAGTGACCGCTCCCGCTGAAGCAGCCCCGGCTGATGCAGCTGCACCCCCTGCAATGGCAGCTGCGCCCGCCGCCGCAGCGGTTGCGCCCGCTGACGCTGCGCCTGCCGCTGCACCCGCACCAGTGCCTAATAAGGGCGACACTGCCTGGATGATGGTCTCCACCCTGTTGGTCATCTTGATGACCGTGCCGGGGCTAGCCCTGTTCTACGGCGGCTTGGTGCGTAGCAAGAACATGCTGTCCGTGCTGATGCAGGTCTTGGTCACGTTCTCGCTCATCGTGGTGCTGTGGTTCATCTATGGCTACAGCTTGGCGTTCACCGAGGGCAATGCCTTTGTGGGTGGATTTGATCGCCTGTTCATGAAAGGCATTTGGGACAACGCGGCCGGCACCTTCGCCAACGCGGCCACCTTCAGCAAGGGCGTGGTTATTCCTGAAATCGTGTTTGCTGCCTTCCAAGCCACGTTTGCCGGTATCACCTGCGCACTGATCGTGGGTGCTTTCGCTGAGCGTATGAAGTTCTCCGCAGTGCTCGCTTTCATGGTGCTGTGGTTTACTTTTGCGTATGCTCCTATTGCGCACATGGTGTGGTTCTGGATGGGACCTGACGCCTACACCGCTAAAGAAGTGGTCGATGCGATGAACGCCAAGGCCGGTTACGTCTGGCAATCTGGCGCGCTGGACTTTGCCGGCGGTACCGTGGTGCACATCAACGCGGCGGTTGCCGGTTTGGTCGGTGCCTATATGGTGGGCAAGCGAATTGGTTACGGCAAAGAGTCCATGGCGCCTCACAGCCTGACATTGACCATGGTTGGTGCTTCGCTGTTGTGGGTAGGTTGGTTCGGTTTCAATGCCGGCTCGGCTCTGGAAGCCAACGGCTTCGCTGCCCTGGCTTTCATCAACACCTTTGGTGCGACTGCTGCTGCCGTGTTGACATGGTCCATCGGTGAATCCTTGCACAAAGGCAAGGCCTCTATGCTGGGCGCTGCATCGGGTGCGGTTGCCGGATTGGTTGCCATTACACCGGCTGCAGGCAATGTGGGTATCGGTGGTGCTTTGGTTATCGGCGCCGTTGCAGGTTTTGCTTGCTTGTGGGGCGTGAGTGGCCTGAAGAAAATGCTGGGCGCTGACGACACGTTGGACGTGTTTGGCGTGCACGGTGTGGGCGGCATTGTGGGCGCGTTGCTCACGGGTGTGTTCGCATCTCCTGCCCTGGGTGGCCCTGGCTACGTGGCGGATTGGGTGACAGCAACCATGGTGACTAGTGCTGATTACTCTATCGCTTCCCAAGTGTGGATCCAGGCCAAAGCCGTGCTGACGACCATCGTTTGGTCCGGTGTGGTGTCGGTGGTGGCATTCAAGCTGGTTGACCTGACCATTGGTCTGCGGGTCAGCGAAGAAGACGAGCGCGAAGGCCTGGACATCACGTCCCACGGCGAGACTGCGTACAACCGCTAAGCGTATAGCTCAGTGTTCCCCAAAAGCCCGGTTGCGTTCTGCGCTACCGGGCTTTTTTACGTCGGTACATTGCCCCCATTGCCAAGGGGGCCGCCGCGCGGTAGGCGACAATGGCTCCCTAGCGCAGCGGCTGCATGCAGTGCGCCGCGCCCCAACTACTGTCCAAACCGACCACAAGGGTTTCACCATGCCTGTTTACCGTTCCAAAACCACCACCGCCGGCCGCAACCAGGCTGGCGCCCGTTCCCTTTGGCGCGCCACTGGCATGAAGGATGGCGACTTTGAGAAGCCGATCATCGCGGTCGTCAACTCGTTTACCCAATTCGTGCCCGGCCATGTGCACCTCAAAGACCTGGGTCAGCTGGTGGCGCGTGAGATTGAAGCGGCGGGCGGTGTCGCCAAAGAGTTCAACACCATTGCGGTGGACGACGGCATCGCCATGGGGCACGACGGCATGTTGTATTCGCTGCCCAGCCGCGACATCATTGCCGACTCGGTGGAGTACATGGTCAACGCCCATTGCGCTGACGCCATGGTGTGTATCTCCAACTGCGACAAGATCACCCCCGGCATGCTGATGGCCGCCATGCGCCTGAACATTCCCGCGGTGTTTG
Source organism: Burkholderiales bacterium (assembly GCA_038230175.1). Classification (GTDB taxonomy): domain Bacteria; phylum Pseudomonadota; class Gammaproteobacteria; order Burkholderiales; family Burkholderiaceae_C; genus Allorhodoferax. Next base: position 17,794 of record JBBRNS010000004.1, on the reverse strand, counting down.
TCTCGGGTGGCCCCATGGAAGCGGGTAAGGTCAAGTTGGCCAACCCCACGACGCAGGTGATGGAATTCAAAAAGTTGGACTTGGTAGACGCCATGGTCATGGCCGCTGACGACAAAGTGTCTGATGCGTATCTGGCCGAAGTAGAGCGTTCGGCTTGCCCGACTTGTGGATCATGTTCCGGCATGTTTACCGCCAACTCCATGAACTGCCTGACCGAGGCGCTGGGCTTGTCACTGCCAGGCAACGGCACGGTATTGGCCACCCACTCGGACCGCGAGCAGTTGTTCAAGCGCGCCGGCCGTGTGGCCGTGGACCTGTGCAAACAATATTACGAGCAGGAAGACGCGTCCGTGCTGCCGCGTTCCATGGGTTTCAAGGCGTTTGAAAACGCCATGACGTTGGACATCGCCATGGGCGGCTCCACCAACACCATTTTGCACATTCTGGCCATCGCGCACGAGGCGGATATCAACTTCACCATGGCCGACATTGACCGCATCTCGCGCGACGTGCCGCAGTTGTGCAAGGTGGCTCCCAACACCGACAAGTACCACATTGAAGACGTGCACCGCGCAGGCGGCATCATGGCCATTTTGGGCGAGTTGGACCGTGCGGGCAAGCTGCATACCGACACCCCCACGGTGCATGCCAAAACTATGAAAGACGCGCTGGACCAGTGGGACATTGCCCGCAACCCGTCGGATGCCGTCAAGACTTTCTATATGGCCGGCCCCGCAGGCATACCCACCCAAGTGGCGTTTAGCCAGAGCACCCGCTGGCCCAGTTTGGATGTGGACCGTGCAAAAGGCTGTATCCGCTCGGGCGAGCACGCGTACTCGCAAGAAGGCGGTCTGGCGGTATTGTTCGGCAACATTGCACTCAACGGCTGTGTGGTCAAAACGGCGGGTGTGGACGACGTACTTATGGTGTTCGAAGGTCCAGCCCACGTGGTCGAGTCGCAAGACGAAGCCGTGGCCAATATTCTGGACGACAAGGTCAAGGCGGGTGACATCGTCATCGTGCGTTACGAAGGCCCCAAGGGCGGCCCTGGCATGCAAGAGATGCTGTACCCCACCAGTTACATCAAGTCCAAAGGTCTGGGCAAAGCCTGCGCGCTGCTCACCGACGGCCGTTTCTCTGGCGGCACCTCCGGCCTGTCCATTGGCCATGCGTCGCCCGAGGCCGCCGCCGGTGGTGCCATTGGTTTGGTGCGCAATGGTGACCGCATTCACATTGACATCCATAACCGCTCCATCAACGTGCTGGTGTCGGACGACGAGCTGGCCAAGCGCCGCGCCGAGCAAGACATCAAGGGCTGGAAGCCTGTGTTGCCACGCCCGCGCAAGGTCTCGCTGGCCCTCAAGACTTACGCCCATTGGGTCATGTCGGCTGACAAAGGCGCGGTGCGCGACGCCTCGCTTTTAGAAGACTGATTGCAGGTGGGGACGCCATGGACTGGCAAACCGTTGTAAGCGACACCTACGCGCTGGGTGAGTCCCCTTTTTGGCACGCGGCAGAGCAACGCCTGTACTGGGTCGATGGCTTGGGCAAGTTGTTGCTTCGGGTGCAGCCCGGTGTGGGCGCGGTCGAGGTGTGGCCCATGCCCAGCGAGCCGGGTTGTATAGCACCGGCCGCCGGTGGTGGCTTGGTGCTGGCTTTGCGCCATGGCGTTTTTCGTGCACGCGTTTGGGGCGGGCCGCTAGAGCACATCGCCACCTTACCTTATGACACCGCCACCGTGCGCGCCAATGATGGCAAATGTGACCCTTTAGGGCGCTTTTGGGTGGGCACGCTGGACGAGACCAAGCGTCAGCGCAGCGCGGCATTGTTTTCTATCGATGCGCGGCCAGGCGCAGTCGGGAGCGCACCCATGGTGCAACGCATGGCGGGTGACGCGACAACGGCCAATGGCCTGGCCTGGAGCCCCGACGCACGCACCCTCTACTGGGCGGACACACCCAGCCATGTCGTGTATGCGTGGGATTGGGAGGGTGCGGCTAACACCCTGAGCGCCCACCGAACCTTTTTGCAATGCCCGCCAAAACCTGCAGACTGGTCTTTTGACCCCGCAGGCGTTGCCGAGACAGTCCGCTACGGCGGCCGCCCCGACGGTGCTGCGGTGGACGCGTTGGGCAACTACTGGGTGGCCATGTACGAGGGCGCCCGCGTTTGCCAATATGCCCCAGACGGCACCCTACTGGCCGACTACCCCACCCCCGTCCAGTGCCCCACCATGCCCTGCTTTGGGGGTGATGATCTCCAAACCCTCTACATCACCAGTGCCCGCCATGGGCGTAGCGTGGCCGAGTTGCAGGCCATGCCCCTGTCGGGCGGCGTGTTTGCCATGCGGGTGGCAGTGCCGGGTTTTCCGGTGAATAGCTTCATCGATTAGCGTCATCCTGCCCTCACCCGTTGTAGGGCAGGGATTCCCCCTGTATTTCTCTATTGGCGCCCAGGCCGCGCCGCGCTATGCTGGTCTTCCAATAAAAAAGAAAGGCAAACATGCTCAAGGGAAATGACGCGCTGATGTACATCTTGCGCTATGTGGCGGAGTACAACGCATCCGATGTGTACCTCACCACCGGTGCCACACCGTTCTTAAAAGTGCGCGGCATCAACCGCGCGCTGGGCAAACAAAAGTTAACGCCGGGTCAGACCCGTTTGTTGGCCTATTCGATGATGAGCCCGGAGCAGATTGCCCAGTTCGAGCAAGACAAAGAGCTGAACATGGCCTTCTGGGCTGAGGGTATTGGCCGCTTTCGGGTCAATGTGTACCAGCAGCGCGGCGAAGTGGCGCTGGTGTGCCGTTTTGTCAACAGCCTCGTTCCCAGTTTGGCGACATTGGGCTTGCCTGAAGCCGTGTCGGGCTTTGCCGTAATGCCACGCGGCTTGGTACTGGTGGTGGGATCAACCGGTAGCGGCAAGAGCACCACCTTGGCGTCCATGGTCAACCACCGCGCCAGTAGCCAGCCCGGCCACATTTTGACGTTGGAAGACCCGATCGAATTCCTCATCAAGCACCAAGAGTCCACCGTCGACCAGCGCGAAATTGGCACCGACACCCTGAGCTTTGGCAACGCCTTGCGCAACGCCATGCGCCAGGCACCCGACATGATTGTGATTGGCGAGATCCGTGACCGCGAGACCATGCAGCAGGCCATCGCCTACGCCGAGACCGGGCACCTGTGTCTCTCGACCCTGCACGCCAACAACGCCAACCAAGCCATTAAGCGAATCTTGAACTTTTTCCCCGAAGCAGCGCATAAGCAGCTGCTGGTAGACCTTTCCATGAACCTGCACGCCGTTGTGGCCCAGCGCCTGTTGGTGGGAACGAACTCCAAGTTGGTGCTGGCGTCTGAAGTGATGGTGCGCACGCCCTACATTGCCGACCTGATCGCAAAGGGCAGTGTTGACGAGATTCGCAGTGTGATTGACAAGTCGGCCGAGGCGGGCATGCAATCCTTCGACCAGTGCCTGCTGGCGCTCTACAAAAAGGGCCAAATCGACCAAGCCACGGCCTTGGCGAATGCCGATTCCAAAACCGACTTGAACCTTAAGATGCGCCTGAGCGGCGCCGGGCGCTAGCGCAGCTGCGGGTATTGCCTGGGCTTGCTACCATTGCCGGTATGCATGCAACAGACCCCGCCCTTCACCACCTGCTTGCGCGCATCCGCGCTGCAGCGGCTGACCACACGCCCCTGCGTATTCGTGGTGGTGGCAGCAAAGACTTTTATGGCGCCCACGCCGCATCCGGAAGTGCTTTGGTGGGCGAGGTGCTGGACACCACTGCCTTGACCGGTATCGTCAGCTACGAACCCAGCGAACTGGTGGTCACAGTGCGCGCGGGCACACCTTTGGCAGAGCTGGAAGCCGCGCTGGCCGAGCAGCACCAGTGCTTGCCGTTTGAGCCGCCCCATTTTGGCCACACCGAACCGCCAAACGCCCACGGCCCCAGCGCCCCAAAGGGCAGGGCAACCGTAGGCGGTATGGTGGCCGCTGGCTTGGCTGGCCCCTCCCGCGCCAACGTGGGTGGTGTACGCGACTATGTGCTGGGCGTGCAAACGGTCAACGGCCTGGGTGAACTCCTCACCTTCGGCGGCCAGGTCATCAAAAACGTAGCCGGTTACGACGTATCCCGCCTCATGGTGGGCGCCATGGGCACGCTGGGTTTGCTAACCGAAATTTCCCTCAAAGTGTTGCCCGTGGCACCGGCCGAGGCCACGCTGGTGTTTGAGATGGACCAGGCCACTGCGCTGGCCCAGTTGCACCGCTGGGGCGGCCAACCCCTGCCGCTCAATGCCAGTTGCTGGGTGCGTGACACCACCGTTCCCGGCGCGGCAGCCGGGCAGGGCCTAGACCTGCTGTTTGTGCGCCTGCGGGGTGCCGTAGCGGCGGTGGAAGCGGCATGCACGACTCTGTTAGCGCAGCACAGCGGCACCCGCATGGACAACACGCAGGCCAAAGCAGACTGGGCACTGTGCCGCGACCAACAGCTGCCATTTTTTGTGCAGCAGCCCACCAGCGACTGTGTGCTGTGGCGCCTGAGCGTGGCACAAACCGCCCCAGTATTCGATTTGCCCTGGGCCCAGTTGGTGGAGTGGCACGGCGGCCTGCGCTGGCTGTGGGCGCCTGTCAGTGCCACCGGGCAGCTGCAGGCATGGGCCCAGGCACACGGCGGGAGTGCTACTGTTTTCATAGCTGCTTGCGCAGGTTCTACGAGGGCTAGTGGCCAATTTGACACTAAAAATGCCGCCGGGGATGCCATCCAGCGGCGTCTCAAAACCAGCTTCGATCCCCACGGCATCTTCAACCCCGGCCGCCTGAACGACGCGTTTTAAGGCGGCCTCCGTATGCAAACCACCCTCGCTCCTGAATACGCCAACACCCCTGATGGGCTAGAGGCCGAAGCCATCCTGCGCAAATGTGTGCACTGTGGCTTTTGCACCGCGACCTGCCCCACCTACCAACTGCTGGGCGACGAGTTGGACGGCCCCCGCGGGCGCATCTACCTGATGAAGCAGGTGCTGGAGGGCCACACGCCCACCCGCAAAACCCAAATGCACCTGGACCGGTGCCTCACCTGCCGCAACTGCGAAACCACCTGCCCCAGCGGCGTGGATTACGGCCACCTGCTCGACATTGGCCGCAAGCTGGTAGACGCCAAGGTACAGCGCCCGGTGGGTGAAAAAGCGCTGCGCTGGGCCTTGAAAGAAGGCCTGCCGTCGCCCCTGTTTGCCCCGGCCATGAAGCTGGGCCAATGGGTGCGCCCACTCTTGCCCACCAGTTTGCAAGCCAAGGTGCCACCCAAGCAAGACGCGGGCGCCTGGCCCACCCGCCTGCATGCCCGCAAGGTGTTGGTGCTGGCAGGCTGTGTGCAGCCCGCCATGGCGCCCAACATCAATACCGCCACCGCCCGGGTACTGGACGCGGTGGGCATTCAAGCGGTGGTTGCGCCCCAGGCGGGTTGCTGCGGTGCGGTCAAGTTTCATCTCAACGACCAAGAGGGCGGACGGGCCCAGATGCGCGCCAACATCGACGCCTGGTGGCCCTATGTGCAAGGCAGCGCGGACGGCAGTGTGGATGGCGGTGCGAACATCAAGGTAGAGGCCATCGTCATGAACGCCTCGGGCTGCGGTGTCACCGTCAAAGAATACGGCCACCTGCTCAAAGACGACCCCGCCTATGGCGCCAAAGCCCAGCGCATCAGCGCGCTGACCCAAGACCTGAGCGAGCTGCTGCCCGACATCGCCGCCACACTTCAGGCACAGAACCCCGAAGCGGTGGCCCGCATCGCCGCCCAAGCGCCCAAGCTGGCCTTTCACCCCCCTTGCACGCTGCAGCATGGTCAGCAGATTAATGGTGGGGTCGAGAAACACCTTGCAGCCCTGGGTTTTGATATCCAAGTGGCCCGCTGCGAGGCCCACCTGTGCTGCGGCTCGGCTGGAACCTACAGCGTGCTAAACCCCGCGTTGGCCACCCAGTTGCGCGACCGCAAGCTGGGCCATTTGGGCGAGTTGGCGCCTGAGGTGATCGTGTCGGCCAACATCGGCTGCATCACCCACCTGCAAAGTGGCACCAATACGCCGGTGCGGCATTGGGTGGAAGTGTTGGATGGGGCATTGATGGGCGGCATGTGAAAAGCATAGACCGGCCAAGCGGGTGCATGCCCTTGAAACTTTCTTGGAAACGTGTGAACTAGTGCACACAATTTTCTGCTTTTATAGTGGTTTAGCGGGGTGGTTAGCCCGAACGGGCTATTGCGGTTAGACCCAGATAACGAGAGACTGGCTCCACAGTTCGGCGTCATGTTTTGGCCAACCGTTTGATAGCCTTTTTTATTACTAGAGAACCACCATGCACATCACTAAAACCCTCACCGCCGCCACTTTGGCATTTGCCGCACTCGGCGCTCATGCTGCTAATTTGGTCACCAATGGCAGCTTTGAAGCCAATGCACAAGCCAACGGCACATGGCATATCTACCCCAACCTCACGGGCTGGACGGGAATGAGTGACATTGAGTTGCGCAACAACGTGGCAGGCACCGCCCAAGACGGCGTGAACTTTGTCGAGTTGGACACTACCTCCAACATGTCCATGAAGCAAACCATCACCGGTAACGGCCTGTTCCAGCTGAGCTTCTGGTACTCCGCGCGTCCCAACGTCTCGGCTGGTGACAACATCTTGGGTTTTAGTTTTGGGTCTTTATCGGGTAGCGTGTTGCAGACAACCGCAGGCGGTAATGCCAACAACTGGCAGCATTACACCGGTCTGGTGAATTTGAGTGGCCCAACCGATCTGATCTTCTCCGCCTTGGGTACGTCTAACAGCTATGGCGGATCTTTGGACAATGTCTCGGTAACGGCTGCCGTTCCGGAGCCAGAGACCTATGCCCTGTTGTTAGCTGGTTTGGGCTTGATGGGAACCATCGTCCGCCGCCGCAAAGCCAACCAAGCGTAATTCGCTTCTGGGTCAATAAAGGCACCTTCGGGTGCCTTTATTTTTGGTTGGTACGATTGTCGTGGCCAGTGCGAGCCCAGCGCCCCATGGCCGTTACAGTGGAGCTACGTTGCGCATACCTAAACCCATTTCCATCGACGCCATTTCCGAGCAACTGGCACTCTACAAGCCCCGTCGCCTTCCCGGGCGGCAGTGGGTGGCCCGCTGCGGTGTGATCTTGCTGATGGCCGACCATGACAGGCGGGGGCGACCCATGGAGCCCGCGCTGTTAATGATGCAGCGCGCCCAGCGCATGGGCGATCCGTGGTCGGGCCATGTGTCTTTTCCCGGTGGCCGCGTGGACCCGAGTGATGCCAGCACGCGCGCGGCAGCGCTGCGGGAGTTACACGAGGAAACCGGTTTTGATGCCAGCCTAGGGCTGGAGCCCATAGGCCGCCTGTCTGACAGGTTGACCCGTGAACATGGCCGTGCCCGGCCCATGGTGGTGTCGCCTTACGTCTACCGCACCCGCCGCGCAGTGGTGCTACAGCCGGGCGTCGAAGCGGCGGCATTGTGGTGGGTGCCGCTATCGAACTTGCAGGCGCCAGAGCGGCGCAGCACCCTGATCTGGCGTGTGGCCGGTGTGCCACTCAAACTGCCGTGTGTTGATCTGGACAAGGCCCGCTTGTGGGGCTTGTCGTTAACGATGGCAGACGAGCTCTTGCGCATAGCTGTGTCGTCGGCGCGACAGTAGTTTGCAGTGGGTGCTTACTATTTGCGATAACAGACCTAGAATCGCCAAAAATTTGTCTTTCCCCGTCTTTCCCCAAGCATCAATTTCGCGCCGTAGACCCACCCGCAAGGTCATGTGCCTTGGGGTATGTGCCCGGCTGGCAGCAGCGTATTTTGTGGGCAAGGGCTGACGCAATCGGGTACACCCACCAGTATGGTTAGGTTTTCCATCTCAATGTTGGAAGGCCAGCCTCTTAACCGTTATCACGAGCAACGACGCCGTATGAAATATTCGAACCGGATGAATACACTTTATTGGCGTGGTTTCGCGTTGGCTTGCATGATGGCATGGGCCCCAGGCGCTTGGGCCGCATTGGCAACGTCCGTAACTTTAGCCACAGGCGCTCCAACGGACATTTACCCCGGAGAGTTGACGACGCTGCGGATTACGCTGTCCAACAGCAATACCGCCAGTGCCATTGCCGGTGCGGGGTTTACTAACAGTTTGCCTGGCACGCTTCCCAATGGGCTAAAGGTTGCTGGGGCTCCAACTTACAGCTGTACTGACGCGAACGGACCGGTTGCCACAGTAGGGTCCGTGACGACCTCCGTGGGAGGGCAAAGTATTGTTTTGGCTGGTGCGAGTATTCCCGCCAAAGTCAGTTCCACCGACGGTACCTGTGTGATTGATGTGCCAGTCACTGCGGGCACAAACACCGGCAATGCTGTTACCTACACCTACACCATCGGCAGCGGTGCCGTCACTGGAAACGATGGATCGCCTGTCGCCAACTCCGGCGCGGTGAGTCAAAGTGTTAACGTGCGCGCGTTGAGCAACCCCACGATCAGCAAAGGGATGGCGAGTACGACGCTTACCCTGGGTGGTGCACCGACCACTCTGACCATCACCATTACGAACCCCAACCCGATTGCCATGACCGGCGTCGGTTTTTCCGATGTATTTCCTGCAGCCATTAACCCCAACGCGGGTGGTGCATCACAAGGAGTGATGAAAGTAGCTGCCACGCCTGCAGCCACCACAAATTGCACGGGCTCAGGCATCGCTCCAGCCTTTGCGCCCAGTGCGGGCGACACAACCATCAGTGCAACAGGGGGTACGTTAGCCGCTAACGGATCTTGCACGGTGACGGTTGCGGTAGAAGCCAATCACACTGGTGGTGCGTATAGCCTTGACCCTACCAACATTAATCCTACGAACACCATAAATAAAACCACTGGATTCTCTAACGATGTGGGATTGCCCGCAGCCGCGAATGCGAGCAGAAGTTTCACCGTGCGCTCGCCTTTGCGGTTGACCAAGACGGGCCCGCTTTCACTGGCGGCGGGGCAAAGCGGTAGTTTTGTCATCACCCTGTTTAACGATGGCCCAACGCCACTAACCGCGTCGTTCACCGATGATCCGATTGACGCCATTACCGGTGGCGGATTCGGTCTTGCAGCTACTGGCGTGGCCACGAGCTGTGGTGGGGCTGCAGCCTTGACCGCAGGAAATGAGGGTGTCTCACTCACGGGTGGAACTATTCCTGCCAACAGCAGTTGTACCGTCACCATTGACTTCACGGGTACATTGCAGACCGCCAATACCCCGCGCGCATTTACCAACACCCTAGCAGTCGGTGCCGTCAATGTTGGAAACCCTGCGATCGTGAGCCAGTCCGCCACCGCGACGGTGACGATTTATGACACGTTTCGGGTTACCAAGTCCAACCCAACCCCGGCCAATGCGGCGCCTGGTAGCCCGGTGCGGTACCAGGTGACAGTGGACAATTGGTCCGCATCGCCCATGGCAAACGTGGCGATAGCGGACGTTTTGGTCAATGGGCAGACGTTCTTAACAGGCACGATTAATAGCGTTGACTACACGCCTACCGGCAGTGGATGTGGCACCGTCTCTACTTCCAGCGCGACCGGGGCGTCAACCGTTAATTTGTCGGCGACCAGCATTGCTGCGCGCACCAATGCCACAACACCAGGAACTTGTATCGTCACTTTTTGGGCGATGACTTCGACTGGCGCCGCAACTGGCAGTAGCTACACCAACCAAATCGCCGCAGGTGGCGTTTGTTACGACCCCGGTTCCGGTATTCAATGTAACGGCGGCGCATCCAACAGCGTTAGCGGTAGCGTGGCGGCGGTGATGGCAGTCGCTAAAGCGTTCAGCCCCGCTGGGCCTTTGAACGAGGGCGCCATTACCCGGATGACAATCACATTGTCTAACCTGTCTGCCAATGCCTTGTCGAGCATGACTATCAGTGACAACCTGCCAGTGGCTGCGAGTGGTGGTGGCCAAATGCGGGTGGCTAGCCCCGCCAATGCGGCCACGACTTGCGGCGGCGGCCCTAGCATCACGGCTGCTGCAGGAAGTACCTCGGTTCAAATGAACGGTGCGACCGTTCCGGCGCGTGCCGGGGGCACGGGTGCCGCTGGCACGTGTAATTTGCAGGTCGATGTCATAGCCCCGGCGGGCGTCTACACCAATACGGCATCCGTTACAGGTTCTCAGACGTATGCCAATGGCACAACAGCCAGCAATGTCGGGCCGACGACTGCCAACGCTGCCATCACATTCAACTCGTCCTTGTGCAGCGGGGGCTCGCCGTGCACCAAGACGTTTAATCCTGCATCGGTCTCCTCCGGCGGCAAATCCACCGTCACGATTCGCTTGGTTAACTCGGGCGCATTGGCATTGACGGGTGTTTCTCTCACCGATCCATTGCCCAGTGGAATGGTGGTAGCTACGCCGCCCAACGCGTATACGACCTGCAGTGGTGCTACAACGGTGACGGCGGTCGCAGCCGCAAACTCGGTGGGGCTGGCGGGGGCCAACATGGCAGGCAATAGCACCTGCGATGTGGTTTTTGACGTGAAAGCAACCGGCGCCGCGAACTGGACTAACACCATTGCGGTTGGTGGTGTAACGGCCAATGGCGGGGTGTCTAACCAGTCACCGTTTTCAGGCGTATTGAACTTTATCGCGCCAGTGGGGCTGACGGTTGCCAAACAGGCCAATCCCAGCACGCTCACCTTTCCAGGACAAGTAAGCGCTTTAACCATCACGCTGAATAATGGCACCGTGCCTGCGAGTAATCTGCGCCTGACGGACTACTTCACTACCGATGGCTCTGCCGGTGCTGCGACCAATGGCATGGTGGTGGCATCGACGCCATCGGCCTCAACCACCTGTCCTAGTGGCTTAGTGACAGCGGTCCCTGGTGCAGCCTCCGTTGCAATTAGTGGCGCGTCGCTGGCGGCCAGTACATCCTGCACCCTCACGGTTAACGTCACGTCAACCGCCGTGGGCGGCATTACCAATTACATCCCAGTGGCGTCCATCCAAACTGATCAGGGTTTGACCAACAGCGGCCAGGCCACTACCAGCCTGACGACGCAAAGTAACGTGGGTATCACCAAATTATTTACCCCCAACGTCGTCAAACCCGGTGAGCGTTCGCGCCTGCGCATTACGTTTTACAACCCCATCGCGCAGCCGGTGACGAATCTTTCGGTGACAGATACTTTGCCACCGGGTGTCACGGTTCCGGCGGGTCCAAATGGAACGACGACATGTACTGGGGGTGTGGTGTCTGCGCCGACTGCAGGCAGTGTTCAGGTGTCGGGTGCCAGTATTGTGGCCGCTTCAGGGAGCATCGCGTCTTCGTGCTATGCCGAGATTGATGTGCTTGTGGCTTCAGCTGGCGACTATGTGAATACCATTGCGGCCAGCGCTGTCAGCGCGGTTGTCGGCGGAGTGACGGTCACAAATTCTCAGCCTACCAGCGATACGCTACGCGCCAAGTCCCCTTTGGGAGTGCACAAGGCATTTTCCAGCAAGACGCTGGACGCTGGGAACCCCGTAGGCTTCACCACAGGGACTGACACCAAATCACCCGGCGCACCAGCGACGATGACGATACGGCTGGACAACCCCAATGCCACGCCGCTGACCCAGGCCACATTCACAGACGCGCTGCCTACTGGCCTTGTGGTGGCAACGACTCCGAACGCAAGTACCACCTGCGCATCCGGCGTTGTAGCTGCTACGGCGTCGGCCACCAGTGTCCGACTTACCGGCGCGACGGTTCCGGCAGGCGGATTTTGCTTGGTGACTGTGAATGTGCTGAGCAATATTTCTGCCACTTACACCAACACCATTGCGGCCAGCGCTGTGACAACTTTTGAGGGCGTGACCAATGAGGAGCCCACGAGTGCCCAGCTGATTGTGTCTACCCCACCCACGGTGGGCAAACAATTTACGCCAGCGGTCATTGCGCCAGGGGGCATTTCGCGCTTGCGCATCGAGTTGGGTAATCTCAATGCCAGTGGCTTGACACTATCGGCCATCTTTACGGACACCTTGCCGACCGCACCGGGCGCCATTGTGGTGGCGCCCACTCCCAATACGGTAACCACCTGTGGTGCCGTTACTGCCGTGGCTGGTAGCGGCAGCGTCAGCTTGGCCAATGGGTCGGCAGTCCCTGCTGGAGGTTGTTTTATTGAAGTGGACGTAACCGGTGCAACGCCGGGCGACCACACCAACAACATTCCCGCTGCAGCGCTTCAAACCAATCTAGGCAACAACCAGCAACCTGCCAATGCGGTGCTGGCAGTTAGCACCCTAGGCTATGTGTCTGGCAAGGTTTTCAAAGACAACAATGTGGTTCCCAATGGCATTTTTGATGCCAGTACCGATGTCGCTATTGCGGGATCTACTATAGAACTGCGCGCTGGGGCAACTTGCGCCGCGGCGTTGGTAACCCAGGTTGGCCTGACGAATCCGACTATCACGGATGCCTTGGGCAACTATTTGTTCTCAAGCCTACCCGCAGGCACCTACTCCGTCTGCCAGCCGACTCAGCCAGTCGGCACGAACAATGGCATCACCACTGCGGGTGGTATCACCACGGTATCGGGCAGTACGGGTACATCTGGCGCTGCAAGCAATCCGACCACCACCACGAGCCAGGTTGTGAACATTGTTCTGGGCGCCGGCGGGGGTGGATCGGTGAGTGGGTCGTCTGGCAACAACTTTGCTGAGGTGGCCCCTTCTAGTATCTCCGGCACCGTGTTTCTGGATCAGAACAACAATGGCGTTCAAAATGGTGCGGACGCCGGCATCAGCGGTGTTTCGGTTACCTTGACGGGTTATGCATATGGCCCCAACGGCGTGGACGACGGCGGGGCTGGCGATGATGTGGCTGCTTCGCAGAACACAACAACCGATGGCAGTGGTAACTATGCATTTACCGGGCTGGCCCCCGGAAAGTACACGGTGTCAGAGCCCACGCAGCCAACCGGCACTTCTAACGGCATCACTACAGCGGGCGCGGTGGGCAATGGTGGCACTGGCGGTAGCGTAACCGGTGTGACCACAGTTCCTAGTGTGATCGGCGGCGCAACGAAGATTACTCTGCCACCCAATACGACTTCTACTGGCAATAATTTTGCTGAGATTCCCAATGGCCGAACCGTGTCCGGCCAGGTTTTCTTGGATTACGACAACAGCGGATCACGCAATGGGGCAGATTACGGCTTGCCCAACCAGACGCTGAACTTAGTTGGTACCGATGTGAATGGAAATGCGGTCAGTCGCAGTACCACGACCGGTGCCGATGGCAGCTATAGCTTCACCGGACTACCTGAATCGAACGGCAGCGGCTACACCGTTACCCAACCCACCCAGCCTAGCGGGACTACGAATGGAGTCACGTCGGTGGGCAGCACGGGCGGTACGGCCACTGGGCCGCTAGTGACTCCCAGTGTTATTGCTGCCATCGGCCTTGCCGGGGGCAATACCATTTCGGGTAGCAACAACTTTGCGGAAGTGCCGGGCCCGGCCCCCGATCTTGCAATTGCCAAGACACACAGCCCTAGCAGTTTTGCTGCGGCGAGTTCTAGTGGCTACTTCACGATTACCCCGAGCAATGTCGGTGTGTTGCCGACCAGCGGCACGGTCACGATCGTGGACACACTGCCCGCCGGTATGACAGTGGCTGAAACGCCAACTGGCTCGGGTTGGGCGTGCGTGGGCGCAGTTGGGGCATCGACGTTTACCTGTACCAGCACCACCGTCATTGCCGCGGCTGGCACTGGTGCACCCATCACTGCACGGGTGGCTGTTGCGGCCGGTTTGACGGGGCAAATCTTGACCAATACAGCCGTGATTTCCGGCGGTGGTGAGTCCTCGGGCTTGACGGGCAATAACACCGCGACGGATCCCGTTGGCATTGCCAGCGTTGCAGCCGTGCAGGGGCGCGTGTGGATGGACAAAGACCACGACCGCATTTACAGCGGGGGTGCTAACGACGTTGGGCAGGCCGATTGGAAAGTCGAGCTGTTGCTCAACGGCATAGTGGTTGGATCCACCACGACTGCAGCGAACGGCACATATGCGTTTTCCAGTTTGGCACCGGGGTCTGGGTACCAAATACGTTTCCGCCATCCCACAACCAATCTTATTTGGGGGCGTGCCGTACCGAATGAACAAGGAACCACCTATACCAGTGGCACCACGGCAGGGTCGACGAACCTAGGCACCGGCGTGCGCTCTGGCGCCAATCCTGCAGGTGCGGTTGCACTGGACGGTACGTTGTCGAATTTGACGTTTGCCTCGGGCACAACAACCATTGAGCAAAGTTTGCCACTCGATCCTGCAGGTGTCGTCTATGACGCCATTACCCGTCAACCGATTTCTAATGCAGAGATCACCATTGGTGGCCCGGCGGGTTTTGTGCCGGCAACGCACGTTGTGGGCGGGCTTGCCACGTTTACGACGGGTGCCGACGGCCTTTACCAGTTCCTGCTCAATCCCACTGCGCCCAATGGGGTCTACACCTTGACCGTTACCAGCTATCCGGGGGGGTATTCCACCCAACCATCGGCGCTGATACCTGTGTGTAACAACACCCTCACGGTGGCGGGTGCACCGTCCCCTGCGCTGATCCAATCCAATAATACAGCGCCAACCACGGCGTCCACAGCCCACACTCCGACGGCTTGTATTGCAAGCACGGCAGCACTGAATGGTGTGAACCAGGGGAGCACGCAGTACTTTTCCAGCTTCAACATCACATCCGGATCGTCAGCCAACGTGCTCAACAACCATATTCCCTTGGACCCAATGTCCAGTACCGGTTTTGTGATCAGCAAGTCGGGTGACAAGCGGTTGGCGGAAGTGGGTGATACGGTGCGCTACACCGTGGAGGTGCGTCTGAATTCAGCCAGCGTGATGCCGCAGGTGACGGTGCGCGATCGGCTTCCGCCCGGATTCACCTTTGTGCCGGGCACCGTGATGGTCAATGGCGTGGCGGGTGCTAACCCTGCCGGCGGCATGGGGCCAGTGTTGGGATTCACCATTGGAACCTTGCGCGGCGCATCCAACACGACGAACACCGCGCCGCAAGTAATCAAGTTGCAGTACCGCGTGCGTGTGGGCGTTGGGGGGCAGCAGGGCGACGGGATTAACCGCGCTAGAGCGATTGGGTGCAGCGCGCCGTCTGGCTGCCTGGATGCGGCGCTGCTGCCCATTGCCAATAGCGTGCAGTCCAACGAAGCACTCTACAAGGTTGAGGTCACCGGTGGCGTATTTACCGACGAAGCCTGTGTTCTGGGCAAGATATTTGTGGATTGCAACAACAACCACATTCAGGACCAAGAAGAGTTGGGCATTCCGGGCGTGCGCCTGTATTTCTCGGACGGCTTTTATGTGGTCAGTGATAGCGAGGGCAAGTACAGCCGCTGCGGCATACCACCGCGCAGCCATGTGCTCACGCCCGACCCCAGCACCTTGCCGCGCGGTGCGCGCCTGACAACCAGCAGCAACCGCAATTTGGGTGATGCCAATAGCCTGTTTTTGGACATTAAAAATGGCGAGCTACACCGGGCTGACTTCATTGAAGGCAGTTGTTCTAACCGGGTGTTGGAGCAGGTAAAAGCCCGTCGCGCCCAGGGCGAGGTGCGCTCCATCGAGACCGAAAACCCCGCAGGCCCAGCCCTACGGTTTCAAAGTAAATCACCGGCGTACCCGCAGCAAGGCACCGATAGCGCCAACCAGCCACTGGTGCAACCCCGCGCAGGAGCCAGCGATGCACGCTAATTTCTACCGACCCCAAGCTGAATCTCGCATGCGCCGTGCTGCCCGTCAAACCACCCGGTATTCCACTTTGGCCCTGGCCGTCATAGCGTCACTGCCCCATGGTGCATGGGCGCAAACCGTACAGCCACTCTACCCGCTGGCCAACGCATCTGCGGCGCCGGTGGGACAACAAAGCAGTGTGTTCCCGGTTACCGAGAATGGCGTGGACTACAGCGTAAATGCCAGTGCCGCACACCTCGTGGTGGAGGTTGCGCGCAATGGCGTTCCGGCCGACGGCCAAACACCGGTTCCGGTGACCGTGCGGGTCATGGGTTCCGATGGCAAGCCCCTGGCGCGTGCTGTATTTGCCACGGTGGAAGTTACGGGCGGGCGCATTGTGCTGCCAGGCGCCGCAACCGATGAGGCCGGCCCCGGCGCGCGCGATGCGGACCGCACCACGCCCGGTGTGCAGCTGGAAATACGCCAAGGTGTGGCGCGTTTCAATCTGCTGGCCCCGGTAAACCCGCAGGATGTGCAACTGCGGGTGACGGTGGGCGCGCAAGAGGCCTCGGGCATTGTCAGCTTTGTGCCCGACATGCCCGACATGCGCGATATGGTGGCCGCCGGCCTGATTGAGGGGGTGATCAACTTCGCCGGCACCGGCAATTTATTGCAGCCCGCCCGAGCCAATGACGGCTTTGAGCGCGAGATTCGACACTTCAGCAACGTATTCGCCGACGGCAAGGCCAGCGCGGGCGTGCGCTCTGCGGTGTTTTTGAAAGGCGTGGTGAAGGGTGAGTACCTGCTGACCGCCGCGTACGACTCCGACAAGGAAACCCGCGCCCGACTGATCTCCGACATTAAGCCAGACGAGTTTTACCCAGTGTATGGCGATGCTTCGCTGCGCGGGAGTGACGTCAAGTCCAGCACGGCCCTGTATGTGCGCGTGGACAAAGAAAAAAGCTATCTGCTGTACGGCGACTTCGCCACCGGAGACGGCTTTAGCCAACGCAGTGGTGGTGGGGTGGTGGCATCGCTGCAGCAGCGCAGCTTGGGCGCCTACAACCGCAGTGCGACAGGCGTGCGGTGGCACTACGACGAAGGCAATGTGCGCGGCAATGTGTTCGCCTTTAATGACACCCTGCACCAAGTGGTGGAAGAGTTTGCCAGCCAAGGCAGCGGCCCGTATGGCCTGCGCAACAACGGTGCCGTTGCCGGTACCGAAAAGATCGAGGTAGTGGTACGCGACCGCAATCAACCCAGCCGCATACTCAGCACCCGGGCATTGGCGCCTCTGGCGGACTATGGGTTTGAGCCGTTTAGCGGTCGCATCATTCTCAACCAGTTTTTGCCCTCGTTGGACTCAAGCTTGAACCCGGTTTCGCTGCGCGTGACCTACGAGGTGGATCAGGGCGGTGAAGCCTTCTGGGTGGTGGGTGCGGATGGACAGCTGCGCATCAATGGCCAACTGGAGGTGGGTGGCTCGGTTGTGGAAGACCAAAATCCGCTGGCGGCTAGCCACTTGGGTAGTGCCAACATCAGCTGGCGCATATCGCCAGAGACCCTGTTGGTGGCTGAGGTGGCCGAGACCCGGGGCACGGTGAACACCAATCCTGTGAACCAAAGCAGCTTGCCGGGGTTTAACGGGCAAAGTGGCGACATTGCTGGCCAAGCATGGCGGCTGGAGCTGGCCCATGAGGGTGAGCGCACCGAGGGGCGTGTATTTGTCGGCCAGTCCGACGCTACATTCAACAACTTAGCCTCGCCCCTGACCGGTGGACGCTCCGAGGCGATGGTCAGCGGCGCCTTCAAGGTGACGGATGCGGCCAAGCTGTACGCGCAGGCACAGCACAGCGAAGATCGAAACCCCGGTACGTCCCAGAGGGATGCTGGTGGCATCGGCATTTTGTTGAAGCTGAGCGAGCGCCTCACTCTGGACGTGGGCTTGCGTTCGGTGCGTGAAACCGAGGGCAACAGCCTGACAACGCAGGCATCTCCTTTTGCCTCCACCGCAGGGCTTACCGGAAGTAT
>JBBRNS010000003.1:0-58334 GCA_038230175.1 Burkholderiales bacterium | reverse complement strand
TCTACTGGTGATTTGTTCACACTGATCTGGAAGGGTCGACCCAGCAAGGTGCTCCATTCCTTCGCGCACTGCATGGCGTCGTTCAACACCCATTCGCCGATTTCCCCGATCAGCCCAGTTTCTTCTGCGAGGCCAATGAAGTCATTCGGAACCAACAGCCCCGAGGTCGGGTGCCGCCAGCGCAGTAGGGCTTCGGCCTTGACAATGCTTTCATCGACAAGCGCAACGATGGGCTGGTAGAAGACGGCCAGTTCACCCTGCGGTAGGGCACGCCGCAATTCACCGATCACCTTGCGGCGTGCCCAAGCGGCATCGCGCATGGCCACCTTAAAGTAGCTGAAGCAGCTTCTTTCGGCGCTCTTCGCGACATACATGGCCTGCCCCGCGTTTTTTAGCAGTTCGTCCGGCGTGCGTGCGTCTTGTGGAAAGAAGGTAATGCCCATGTGTGCGGTAATTTGGACGTTCATGTCCAATAGGGAGAACGGTTGGGCGAGCCCGCCGAGCATTTCTTGTACCAATATTTCGACATGCAAAATCTTGCTGACGTCGGTGAGGATCACCGCAAATTCGTCATCGCCTAGGCGTGCGACCGTGTCTGTCCCGCGCACGCAGCGGCCGAGGCGCTGCGCGACCAGTTGCCGCAGTTGATCACCCGCTGCTTGGCCTTGTTGATCATTGACCTTCTTGAAACCATCCAGCGCAATAAAAAGCAGGGCAATGGACAGGCCACTGCGCCCAGCACGCTTTACGTCCTGGTCCAAATGGTCCAGAAAATAGCTGCGATTGGGTAAACCGGTCAGAAAATCATAATTGGCGCTGCGCATGGATTCTTCGTCGGTGACTTTGGCAAGGCTTTGCCTGCGCCCAGTTACTGCTATCGCATCCAAAGCCCCACCCTCATTGAAAACAGGCTCGAACGTGGTTTCGAAGGTGGCCGCATCCTCGCCCCGTGGCGTCAAAGTCATGGCGCTACTTTGGCCCACCCGCGTATCAATCACACGCTGCAAGGTCTGCTGAAGTTCAGCCGCATGGGGCAGGCCGAGGTCGATGAAATTTTTGCCCACCATTGCGTCCAGCGGCATGTTGAACAAGCCGACCGTAAGCCTATTCGCATAAACCAAGCGGCCCCGATTGTCCATGACGAATTGCAAATCGGGCGAGGAAGACAGCAGTGCCTCAAACACGCGGGAAGTGCGCTTGAGCGATTGCGCTAGGGCTTGGTCGATCGCATCGTTAAAGCAGGCTTCTTCGGCCCGATCGGCGTGCCGCGCGGTGACGGCTGAATCGTTCCAAAGTTGCAGGACGCTGGCCCGGAGCGCGCGAAATTCGGACATGACCTCATCAATGCTGAAGCCCGCTAAAGGCCGATCATTGCCATGAAATTGAGCCTGAGTTTCCGTCTTGGCATCCGGCGCCTTTCCTTCAGATTTCTCGACCGGCTCGGAAGCGGTTTGGGGATGGTCCAGGTCCGAGGCGATGCTCAGCAAAATCCCTTTCGCATGGTCTTGCAGCATTACTCGGTCCATATGGTGGGCACTGGGAATGGTTTTTGCGAACGTCTCCCATCGCGCAACGATCACGTCGATGTTGGCGCGAATAAAGGCAGGTAGGGTCATCGTAGGCATGTGCGCTTTCCTTTGTGCTCTTTCAAATCCCGTTGCGGGCGAAAACCTCGCCACCTGGCACTCTGCATTTGAGCGTCCATTTGTACGGCGCAGCAAATACAGTGTCTGTGCGGCATCGAACGGAGCGTTGGTCAGCCGTTGTAGGCATCGTGCATCACCAGCCGCCCGGCTATGGCGCGAGTGTTGCCAAATACGACATATTGGTGTCTTAATAAGGCAGGCCCATGCAGTCATGCGTGGACTTTTTTAATGCACTCACCGTTTCGGTGATGGTTCTCGTCAGGGCACGGGCAAGAAATGACGCGTTGGATCCATCAAAAATTAATTGGCCGTGGGCGCATCGCGTTGCGCGATTGGCTGGCATTTAACCGTTTGATTGCGCCTGCCTCGAAAAACACCCCCGCAATATTCCGGTTTGATGACGACTTGGTTGCCGCCCGGGTTACGCAGGAGCGTGTCCGTGTTTTTGCGGACCGCACTTTTTTCGGCGCACTCACAGCACCGCTAGGGACGGTATTGCTGGCCTGGATTGGCGGTTTGGCTGCGGGGTGGGCACACGCTGCACTGTGGTTGCTTGCATTCACCTTGGTGCAGTCGCAGATCATCCTATGGGGACATCGCTACCGCGCTGCGCAGCCGCCCGGTAGCGATATCGCCGCGCAGGAATGGCGCCTGGTTGGGTTCAATGGCTTGGCCGGCCTTGTTTGGGGCACATCTGTTTGGGTTTTTTCGGTGTTGGGGCAGATGGATTCGTATCTGTTTAACCTCACTATGCTGACCGGTGTGGCGGGTATCAGCATCATGATCATGGCGCCATCGCGCCATGCCACCGTGCTTTTTTTTGCAGGTCTGCTGCTACCGCCCTTGATTCAAGTGATGTTGATGCCGAATTCCTTGTCGGGGCCGATTGCGGTGGGCATCGCCATCTTTTTTTGTTTGCTGCTGCAATACGGCTGGGTCGCCGGGCGCCAACTGGAGCGGGACTTAGAGTCTACGGTTCGCAATGAAATTTTGGCAGAGCGGCTGCGCTTAGCCCTTGGGTCGGCCCGGCAGGATTGGTTTGATTTGAATCTGCAATCTGAGACCATGGCCGCCAGTTCCGACCACATCAAAGAACTAGACTTTGAGGTCGGCGCGCAGCAGACCAGTCTGCAGCAGTGGGTCAATATCATCCACCCAGAGGATCTCGACCGCACGCGGCAAGCGCTTGCGATGGCGATGCGCCACGATGGCGCGGCCGAACTGGAGTACCGCATCCGTTCGGGGGCGTCTGGCTGGATGTGGGTGCATTCTTCTGGGCGGGTGGTGGAGCGCAATGCCGCTGGCAAACCGCTGCGCATGATTGGTGTGCACATGGACGTGAGTGAACGCAAGGCCATGGATGAAAAAGTCCAACAGCTGGCGTTTTACGACCACCTGACGCAGTTACCCAATCGGCGTTTGTTACAGGACCGATTGCAGCAAGCTATTTCCAGTGTTGCCAGCAAACCGAACCGGCGCGGCGCCTTGATGCTGCTGGACATGGACGACTTCAAGGCCCTCAATGACACCTGGGGCCATGATGTGGGCGACCGTTTTTTGGTAGAGGTCTCGCAGCGTTTGCTGCAATGCGTGCGCGACGTCGATACCGTCGCGCGACTGGGTGGCGATGAATTTGTGGTGATATTGGACGACCTGGATGGCGACGCTTTTGGCCATACGCGCAAAGTGGCGGAAAAAATTCTCCACAGTGTGAGCCAACCCTACCAACTGGACCTACCCCATGCGGCAAGCGCGGTTCAGGGCTACGGCTACCACTGCACTTCTAGCGTCGGTGTCGTGCTCTTCGGTGAGCAAACCAGCTCCGTGGACGAATTGATGAAGCAAGCTGATACCGCGATGTACCAGGCCAAGGGCATGGGGCGCAATACCTTTCGGTTTTTTGACCCTGAAATGCAGGCCGAGGTGGCTGCACGCGCGGTGGTTGACAACGATTTGCACCACGCTATTCGCCAAAAGGAATTTACGCTCTACTACCAAGCCCAGGTGGACGGGAGCGGGCGGGTTACCGGTGCCGAAGCCTTGATTCGCTGGCAACATCCCACGCGCGGGTTGGTCTCGCCCGCCGAGTTTATCGCCCAAGCGGAAGTGAACGGCATTATCCAGCCCATGGGGCGGTGGGTGCTAGAGAGCGCTTGCGCACAGCTGGTGGTTTGGGCTGCACATCCAGAAACCGCGCACCTGACGCTGGCGGTCAACATCAGTGCGGTTCAGTTCCGAAGCCCTGATTTCGTAGAGCACATTTTGCGTACCCTGGCCGCCACCGGCGCCAACCCCAAGCGGCTCAATTTGGAGGTGACCGAAAGCCTGCTCTTGAGCAACGTGGACGAGGTCATTGGCAAGATGGTGGCGCTCAAATCCCGTGGACTCGGGTTTTCGCTGGACGACTTTGGTACCGGGTATTCGTCATTGGCCTACCTCAAGTTGCTGCCCCTAGACCAAATCAAAATTGACCGGTCATTCGTTCGTGATGTGCTGACCGATACAAACGACCTGGCCATTATTCGCATCGTTGTGGCTTTGGCCGACACCATGGGCGTTGCGGTGATGGCGGAAGGTGTAGAGACCGACGCCCAGCGCGCGCTCTTGGCGGCCAATGGCTGCCATGCCTACCAAGGCTATTTCTTTGCTCGCCCCGTTCCTATTGATGCCTTTGTCACCGCCATGTCCATGCCTTTGGGCACGGGCTTAACGATCACCCTTTAAGGCGCGTGGTAGCGCAGCTTCATGGTCAAAATGGTGGCCGCCAGCGACAGGGTGATGGCGTTGGCAATCACGATCGGCCAGGCGTCCAGCATGATTCCATACACCAGCCACAGCGCAACACCGGCGGTGAACGCGCTGTACATGCCCAGGGAGATACCGCGCACATCTTTGGTTCGGAATGTGTGCCAAGCTTGGGGAATAAAGCTGGCGGTGGTGAAGAAAGCGGCGCAGTAGCCGACCCAGTCTGATGCTTGCATGGTGGCTCTCACATGGTGGTTAACGGTTGTCGGCGGCCCAGTCGATCAGCGCGTCCACCGCAGGGCGGGCGGCCTTTGCGTTGGGGTGGTTGACGATGGCCACCAAGACCCAGCGCCGGCCACCAGCGCCATGTACATAGCCGGCTACGGCCACTACTTCGTTCAGGCTGCCGGTCTTGAGGTGCGCGCCACCCACCGTGCGGGCTTTCGCCTTGCGCAGGGTGCCGTCCACCCCAGTGATGGGCAGGGACGCCATCAGTTCGGGCATCAGGGGAGAGGCATAGGCGGTTTGCAGCAACCGCGCCAATGCCTGTGCGCTGATGTGGCTGGTGCGCGACAGGCCAGAGCCGTT
This sequence comes from Burkholderiales bacterium, assembly GCA_038230175.1. Taxonomy (GTDB): domain Bacteria; phylum Pseudomonadota; class Gammaproteobacteria; order Burkholderiales; family Burkholderiaceae_C; genus Allorhodoferax. The sequence goes on along the minus strand of JBBRNS010000003.1, from coordinate 53,355 downwards.
GTCCAGCACGGGCGCCTCAGCGCCTGGCAGGCGGTCTTTCCACCAGCGCAGCGTCACGGCACGGGCGTTGTCCACACTGCCGATTTGCATGGGGGCGGCGTCCGCCGGGGCACCGGGTGTCAGTCGCCCCAGTGTCAAAAACAGCTGCTGCGCCATCACGTTGTTGCTGTATTTGTTGATGTCGCGAATGGTCTCCGCCAAGGACGCCGAACGCATTTCCAGTACCGGCTTTAAGTCCAGGCCACCGGGCGTGGCGGTCGATGTGGGCACCGTGCCCCAGCGCACCCGCCCAGTCAATGTGCCGCCCATGTCTTGCCACATGCCCTGCACCGCGCGTGGCGCGTAGCTGATGGGGTCCACATAGGCCAATGGCCACGTCTTTTCACCGCAACTGCTGGGGAAGCCACCGGCCAGGCGGATGCGGCTGGGGTCGCTGAAGTCGGCTTTAAGGGCGCCGCGGTAGTCGCCACAATCGCCGCCCAACAGCGGCACTGTGCTGGGCACCTGCACGCCGGCCAGCGGTGGGTCAAGCTGCACGCGGGCCACTGACGTGCCGGGCATGGGCACCAGCGTCAGCGCGATGGACTTGAAGTTGATCAACAGGGCGTCGGGCGCCGCGTTGTAGGGCTTCAGGGGCTCGCCATCAAAGGCGGCCGGGTCGCTTAGCGCTACGTCGAAGGCGCTGTGGTCCAGCACGATGTCGCCGGCAATGGTGCGTATACCCAGGCCTTGCACCCGGCGCAGCAGCAGCCACAGGCGCTCTTGCACCAGCTTGGGGTCACCCTGGCCCTGAATGATCAGGTTGCCATACAGGGTGCCGTCACGCACCGTGCCGTCTAGGTACACCGGCGTGGCCCAGGTGTAGGCTGGCCCCAGCAGGTCGAGCGCGGCGTAGGTGGTCACCAGTTTCATGACCGAGGCGGGGTTCATGGGTGCATCGGCGCGGTGGCTCACGCGGGGTGCGCCCTGGCCTTGGGCGTCTACCACCAGCACAGACACGGCATCACGGGGTATTTTGGCCCGCGCCAGCGCGGTGGCCACCTCGGGGGGCAGGCCCTGCGCCGCTGCGGATAGCGAGAGGGTGCTGAGGGCGCTTAGAGCGGTCAGAGCGAACAAGGCAGATAGGGCGGGGGCTAGCGCAGCGCGCCAGCCTTTGGAATCATTGGAAAACAGCATGGGCCCATTATCCGGCCCGCATGCATCGGGTGTGGGCCTTCCCCCGATAATCCCCTGCATGCCTGCATCGCCTCCAAAACCTGCATTTTCTCTAACACCCAAAGTGGTGGGTATGGCGGCTGCCGTGGTCACGGTGCTGATCTGGAGCGCGTTTATCGTCATCGCCCGCGCCTCGGCCGATCCCAGCCGGGGTGGCACGCTCAACCCTTTTGACATCATCTATGCCCGCATCTGGGGCGCTAGCTTGGTGCTGCTGCCTTGGGGTCTGTGGATGACCTGGCGCGACCGGGTGCGTGCCGCCGAGGGCGTGGTCTCGCCCGTGCCCCAGCCCAGCGCCGGGCGCTCCCTGGGTGGTTTGTCGCCCCTGCCATTGCGCACCACGGTGCTGACCGGCTTGGCTGGTGGGCTGGTGTACGCCATGCTGGCCTACAGCGGCTTTGCGTTTGCCCCGGCGGCCCATGCCTCGGTGCTGATGCCCGGCAGCCTGCCGCTGTGGACCACACTGCTGACGGTGGTGGTGCTGGGCGAACACATTACGCCAACCCGGGCCTTCGGGCTGGCCCTGATTGTGGCGGGCGACCTGATGGTGGGCGGCAGCAGCCTTTTGCATGCGCTGGACGGCAGCGGTGTGTGGCGGGGTGACGTGCTGTTTATTCTGGCATCCATGACCTGGTCGGTTTACAGCGTGCTGGTGCGCCGCTGGGCACTCAACGCAGTGCGCGCCACCATCGCCATCACCGCCTTTGCCTTTGTGACCTATGTGCCGGTGTATTCCGCGCTGCTGTGGTTGCAGTGGGTGCCAGGGCGGGTGTGGGTGGCGCCATTCAATGACGTGGCGTTCCAAATGGCGTTTCAGGGTGTGGGCTCGGTGGTGGTCTCGGGCATTACCTTTACCAAAATGATCCAGCACTTTGGCCCAGTGCGCTCGACCATGGTGACCGCCGTAGTGCCGGGCCTGTCGGCCCTGATGGCGGTGCTGTTTCTGGCCGAGCCTTTGGGCTGGAACCTGGTGCTGGGGCTGGCTTTGGTGAGCGCAGGCATTGTGTTTGGCGTGCGCCAAGCAGTGCCAAATGCTATTGATTTAATAGCTGCTCGCGCAAGTGATACGAGGGCTAGAGGGTGATTTCCTTATGAAACGGACTTGCCAAACATGAATCTCTTGGCTTTTGATACCAGCACCGACGCCATGTCGATTGCCGTGTCCCGCACCGGCTTGGGCGGCGTGCAGTTGTGGCAGCACACCGCGCCCGGCGGGGCACAAACGTCTACCGGGTTGATACCGGCGATTTTGGCGCTGCTGCAGGACGCCGGTTTGCGCTTAACCGATCTGGACGCCATTTGTTTTGGAAGTGGCCCGGGCTCGTTTACCGGGCTGCGCACCGCCTGCTCCGTGGCGCAGGGGCTGGCCTTGGGCGCGAACCTGCCGGTGTTGGCGGTGGATTCCCTCTTGGCGGTGGCCGAAGAGGCGCGCCATGTGGCGCTGGCCACCTATTCGTGCGGCGTGGTCACCGCCTTGCTCGATGCGCGTATGGACGAGCTGTATGCCGCCACCTACGCGTTCGAGGCCGGGCGGTGGACCGAGTGCCAGACCAGCGCGCTGGTGCGCCCTGAAGATTTGACCCCATGGGTGGGTGATGCAGCGGCTGCAGCGCATGCCCCGTGGGCCATGGCGGGCAATGTGTTTGCGGTCTATGGCGAGCGGGTGGCCGCCGCTTGTCCCGCTGCAGCGGCAGCCCTGCGCATACCGGCTTTGCCCACCGCCACCGCCATGCTGCGTTTGGCGCCAGCGATGCTGGCCCAGGGCCTGGCGGTGTCGGCCGAACACGCCATGCCGCGCTACGTGCGCGACAAAGTGGCCAAAACTACCGCCGAGCGCGCTGCCGAAAAGGCTGCGGCGGCCAGCGGGCCTGCACTGTGAACAAGCTGGCTGCCGCCATCGGCCCCAACACCGGTGTTGAGGTGCACTTTGAGCCGCTACTGGCCCAGCACCTGGACCGGGTGCTGGCAGTAGAGTCGCGTGCCTACGCCCACCCCTGGAGCGCGGCCAACTTTTTAGATGCATTGCAATCCGGCTACCAAGCCCAGATGCTGGTCGCCGACACCACCGTCATCGGCTACTTTGTGGCGATGCAGGGGGTCGAAGAGGTGCATTTGCTCAACATTACCGTCGCGCCCGAATACCAGCGCCAAGGCTGGTCACGCGTGATGCTCGACGCACTCACCCTATGGGCCCGTGGCAAGGCCGCCCACTGGGTTTGGCTTGAGGTGCGCCGGGGTAATGGGCGCGCTCTGACCGTTTATGAGGCCCACGGTTTTCGCCAAGTGGGCGTGCGCAAAGAGTATTACCCCGCTGGCCATGGCGTGCGGGAGGACGCACTGGTCATGGGCCTGCGTCTGATAAGCTGAACCCCATTCGCTGCTGCAACCTGTTATGACCCTCGAACTCGATACCCGCCAACGCGCCATGCTCATGGAAATGGGTGTACACGTCTGGCTGCCCGAGCCTGAAGGGGTCGCTGCATCGGCACCTGCACAGGCCGAACCCACGCCGCGCTCGGCCCAGGCCCAAAGCCCAGTGCGTGCTGCGGCCCCGGCTGTGCCAAACCGGCCCAGTGAACCCATACCGGTACAACGGGTTGCCGCCCCACAGCCCGTCACCGCTGCCGCCGCAGAGTCTGGTGCACCTCTCGATTTGGCCCAATTGGACGGCAGCGGCTTGGCCCAAGCGGCCGCCACCTGCCAGGCTTGCGGCCTGTGCGCCGGGCGCAAACAGACCACTTTGCAAGCGTTGCCAAGCCCCTACCAGGCCGACTGGCTGGTGCTGGGCGACCCGCCGGACGAAGACGAAGACCGCCTGGGCCAACCCTTTGTCGAACAGACTGGTGTGTTGCTGGACAACATGCTCAAAGCCGTGGGCGCCAGCCGCGCTGGTGCCGGCGCGCAGGGTGCCTACCTGAGCAACGTCGTCAAATGCCGCCCACCCGCCGGGCGCGTGCCCCAGGGCACCGAGCTGGCCCAATGCGCACAGTACTTGCAGCGCGAAATCGCGTTGGTGCAGCCCAAAATCATTCTTGCCATGGGGCGCTTTGCGGCGCAAACCCTGCTGGCCGAGCAGGCCGAGCAAGCGGCATTGCCCTTGGGCAAGCAACGCGGCCAGGTCTACCGCTACCAAGGTATCCCAGTGGTGGTGACTTACCACCCCAAGGTCTTGCTGCGCGCCAGTGCCGACAAGGCCAAGGCCTGGGCTGACCTGTGCTTGGCGATGGATGTGCTGGACGGGGCGGTTAAATAGCCGCCATACCGATGACCGCGCGATTTTTTATCCTACTGGCGTTAATGTGCGTGCTTTGGCAAGCATTGGGTGGCTTGAATTCTTCCGCAATTGTCAAGCAGTCGGCCGACATCACCCATGGTGTGATTCACAGCCAAGGCGCACACCATCACCACCATGAAGACCTGTCGTTACACACCGACGAATCGGACGTCCATGTGGCGCACCACCATACTGACGCAGGCGCGTCGTTGCCGGTCATCCTCCCCACGCCGAACCTCTTTGCAGTGACGAATCAGGCATCCATTCCCATTCCGGCTAGATTCTCAGCCCACACGTCACCCGATGCTGAAGGGCCGCTGCGCCCCCCGCGAGCTGGCTAAATCCCTGCGCGGCATGTGTGACTGGGGTTGGCCCCCGTCGCTCGCGCCCTCCAACTCCCGAAACAACGACAGCCCCGCATGGCGGTGAGCCGCTGCAAGGCGTGTGCCTGGCGTTTTCTTTTGGTGCAATGACCACTTGGTTTTGCGATTTCCTATTCGTGTGACTCTTCGATCGTATTTAGAAAGTAACCCTTTATGACTCAAATCGCTCGCAGGCGGCTATCCGCGCTGCTGTTGCTAATGGTTCCGCTGTTTGCTTGGGCTCACGGCATCTCCGACGCAGACAAACAAAGCATGCTCGACGGCGGCTACTTGCGCTACATTGGCCTGGGTGCGAGCCACATGTTGACCGGCTATGACCACCTGTTGTTCTTGTTTGGCGTGGTGTTTTTCTTGACCACGTTCAAAGGCGTGGCCAAGTTTGTGACCGTGTTTACCATCGGACACTGCCTCACGCTGATCTTTGCAACCTACTACCAAATCACCTGGAACTACTACTTGGTGGACGCCATCATTGCCATCAGTGTGATCTACAAGGGGTTTGACAATAACGGGGGCTTCCAGCGGGTATTCCACATGCAGTCGCCCAACCTGCTGGCGGCCGTCTTTGGATTTGGCCTGCTGCATGGCTTTGGCCTATCAACCCGCTTGCAGCAACTGCCGTTGGGAGACGACAGCATGGCGATGCTGCTGCGTATCCTGAGCTTTAACGTGGGTGTCGAGATTGGGCAAATAGCTGCGTTGGTGGTGATGGTGGCTTTTCTGTCGCTGTGGCGGCACCGACCATCGTTCAAACGGTTTAGCCATGCCGCCAACTTGGCCATCATCTATGCGGGCGTTTATTTGCTGTTTACCCAACTGCACGGCTACCAGCACGCTGACCATCCCGATAGTTTTGGCTTCCCATCTGCAGAGCACAAACATGCCCACGAGGACATGGACATTGACAAGACGTTTGATTCCAAGCGCAACGAACTCTGATTTTTTACCAATAACAAGGACCCTCACCATGAAACACACCATCGCTATTGCCGCTTTGGCCGCAACACATTTTTTCGCTCCACAGGCTTTGGCGTCCGAGGGCGGCGACTGCCATTTCCACGGCTACTTGCCTGCAAAAGAGGCTACCGTGGTCGGCTGTGCCAACAAGAAGAAAGATGCACTGGTTAAAAGCGGCAAGATCGATGCCACCTGGCAAGCAGTGTCACTGGACAAGGCCGAAAAGGTAGAAGGCAAAGACACCAAAGAGTGGAAGCTCACTTTTAAGAACCCTGCGGCGACGGACAAGACAAAAGAAACTTTGTATATGTTCTTCACACTGCCGGGTAACTTCATTGGTGCCAACTTCACTGGCAAATAGGCCATGCCCTCTCTGAATGCACCTGCCTTGCGGGGCGGGCTGCTGGCCTTATTGGCAGCAGCGCTCTTTGGCATCAGTACGCCGCTGGTAAAGCGTGTGGGCGTGGGCTTGGGCGCATTCACGACTGCCGCGCTGCTGTACGGCGGTGCGGCGCTGGTTGGGGCCCTGTCGCGCAGGCCCATTCAGGCTGAGGCACGCGTACACCGGGGCGACGCCTAGCGCTTGCTGGCAATGGCCGCTTTTGGCGCCGTGATCGGGCCGGTTGCTTTGGCGTGGGGCCTGCAACGCACCAGTGGGGCAAGTGCCTCGCTCATGCTGACCCTGGAGGCGCTGTTTACCGCCATTCTCGCGTGGAAGCTGTACCACGAGACCATGGACAAACGGGTTGGCGTGGCCATGGCCCTGCTTCTGGCCGGGGGGGCTGTACTCGTGCTGGACCAAGGCTTGGCCGGTGGTGCGCAGTTGCTGGGCTTGTTGGGTATTTTGTTGGCCACGGCTGCATGGGGTGTAGACAACACCTTGTCGCGTCAACTGGCCGACCGCGACCCGGGCCAAGTGGTTATGTTCAAGGCGGCATTGGGGGCCTGCGCGACGACCGTGATTGCCTGGGTAAGCGGCGAACCACTGCCGGGTTGGGCTACCGCCGCGAGTCTGCTGCTCGTGGGGGCGACAGGGTATGGGTTGAGCTTGCGCTTTTACCTGTTGGCCCAACGGGCGTTTGGCGCTGCCCGCACGGGGTCGGTCTTTGCATTCGCGCCATTTATTGGCGCCGTGTTTGCCTTCACTTTGGGGGATCGTTCTGCAGGCGGGTTGATGGTGGTGGGCGGCCTACTGATGTTGGGCGGCGTTTTATTGCACTTGGCGGAAACGCATGCGCATGAACACCGGCACGAGCCCTTGGATCACGAACACGCCCATGACCATCAGGACGGGCACCACAACCATGTGCATGACCCCATGCCGACAGGGCCCCACAGCCATCGTCACCACCATGCCGCGTTACACCATGCCCACGCCCATGTGCCAGATGCACACCACCAGCACAAGCATTGACAGTGACCCATCCATCCGTCCGTGCGCTGCGTCTCTACAATAGGCCGCATGAAGTTTCTCGACCAACTGCGCACCGCCGAGCGCCAAAACGGCTCCCTTTTGTGCGTGGGGCTGGACCCCGAACCGGCCAAATTCCCCACCCACTGGCGGGGCGACGCGGGCAAGATTTTTGACTTTTGCGCGGCTATTGTGGATGCCACGGCCGACCTGGCTATGGCCTTCAAGCCACAGATTGCTTACTTCGCCGCCCACCGGGCCGAAGCCCAGTTGGAGCAGTTGATTGCCCATATGCGCCGCGTAGCGCCCCAGGTCCCGGTCATTTTGGATGCCAAACGTGGCGACATTGGCAGCACCGCCGAGCAGTACGCCATCGAGGCGTTTGAGCGCTATGGCGCTGATGCGGTCACCCTGTCGCCCTTTATGGGGTTTGACTCGGTTGCGCCGTACCTCAAGTACCACGACAAAAGCGCCTTCTTGCTGTGCCGCACCTCCAACCCCGGCGGGGACGACCTGCAGTCGCAGCGCCTGTCCAGCGTGGACGGCGCGCCACTGCTGTACGAGCACATTGCCAGCTTGGTGCAGGGGCCTTGGAACCTGAACGGCCAATTGGGCTTGGTGGTTGGCGCCACTTACCCGGCCGAGATCGAGCGGGTGCGTGCCTTAGCGCCCACCGTGCCCTTGTTGATACCCGGTGTGGGTGCGCAGGGTGGCGACGCGGTGGCCACGGTCGCTGCGGGTTGGCGCGGCACGGCGCAGGGCGCGACCGGCCCCGTCATCGTGAACTCGTCGCGGGCGATCTTGTACGCCTCGGCCGGTGCCGATTTTGCCGCCGCAGCCCGGGCCGAGGCCATGCGCACCCGTGACATGCTGCAAACGGCGGTACAAAAAGCACTATCAAAATAGTAGCTGCTTGCGCACGGTATACGAGGGCTAGGGCCAGTTTTGGCACTCAAAATGCCAGCGACTGTACACCTGCTTACACACCGTAATTGTTTGTAAGTTCGCTTGGGGCTTTGGGGCGCAGCCGGTACTCTTCGCGCCAAGGCCCACCGCGCTTGGCATGGGTCGTGACCAAAGGCCCACCATGACCGAAGCCCTAATTGACGCAGACCCTGTGCAGACAACGCCCCCGGCGCACCTGCCGGCAACAATCTCCTTCCCAAGCACCGTAGCCGACGACGGCCATTCCACCGCTGCGACCACGGCTGCGGCTGTATTGGCGGCAGCGGCCTTGGCCGCCTGCGGCGGAGGCGCGGGCAGCGGCGCGGCGGCTGCGCCGGTGGTGGTGCCCGGGCGCAGCGTGAGTTTGCCCACGGCGGGTCTTACCTACCTGGTGCCCGCTAACGATACGGAAGCCGCTCGCTTCTTGCAGCAGGCGCAGTTTTCAGCGACCGATGCCGACATTGCGTCGGTGCGCAGCCTGGGCTACGCACCATGGCTGGAGGGCCAGATCGCCACGGGCTACACCACTGGCTGGGACTGGTTGAACGCGCAGGGCTACGGCGATGTTCTCAGTACCAATAACTATTACGACAACTCCGCCCAAACCGATTACATGGTCTGGAGCCAGCTCATGTCCGGGCCTGACCCCTTGCGCAAGCGGGTTGCCTTGGCCTTGTCAGAATTAATGGTGGTCTCGCTCAATGGCGTGTCGGCCACCTGGCCCAGCTACATCATGGCCGCCTATTGGGATACGTTAAACAAACATGCCCTGGGCAACTTCCGTGACCTGCTAGAGGCTATTTCCCTCAACGTGGGCATGGGCTACTACCTCAACACCAAAGGCAATCTGAAGGAAAGTGGCTCTGGCAGTTCGGCCCGCCAGCCGGATGAAAACTATGCCCGCGAAGTCATGCAACTGTTCAGCGTGGGCCTGGTGTTGCTCAATGCGGATGGCACACCCCAGCTCGATGGCTCTGGTAACAAGATCGACACCTATGGCGCCAGTGACGTCAGCAACTTGGCACGCGTGTTCACTGGCTACGATGTGGACCAGAGTCAAAACGCCAACACCGTGATTCCCCAAACCGGCGGCGGCACGCGCACCGTCTCCAACACCGAATTTGCCCGCCTGCCGATGGTGCAAAAGGGCAACAATCACTCCACGCTGGCAGCCACGTTTTTAGGTGTCACCGTACCCGCCAATACCAGCGCGTCGGCAGCGCTCAAAACGGCGCTGGACACCTTGTTTAACCACCAAAACACGGCGCCCTTCTTCTGTAAGCAGATGATCCAGCGCCTGGTTACCAGCAACCCCAGCGCTGCCTATGTGCAGCGGGTTGCGGCCAAGTTCATCAACAACGGCGCGGGGGTACGTGGTGACTTGGCTGTCGTATTTTCCGCCATCCTCATGGATGACGAAGCGCGTGGCCCGGTTGGTTTGACTGCAGGGGAATTTGGCAAAGTGCGCGAACCCATGGTGCGTCTGGTGCAGTGGGTGCGCACCTTTGGCGTGGCATCGGTGGCTGGCACCTGGAAGATCGGCAACCTGAGCGATGCGGGTACGCAGTTGGGGCAAAGCCCCTTGCGTTCACCCTCGGTTTTTGACTTTTTTAGGCCCGGCTATGTGCCGCCGAATACGGCATTGACAGCGGGAAAAGTGGCGCCGGAGTTTCAGCTGCTCAGTGAAAGCAGTGTCGGGGGCTACCTGAATTTCATGATGGTTGCCATCAACAACGGCATCAATTATTCGAGCGATGTGAAAGCGGCTTACACCACCGAAATCGCGTTGGCCACCAGCCCTTCGGCCGTGAGTCCCAGCGCCTTGGTGCAGCGTGTGAATCTGCTCCTATGTGCCGGGCAATTGTCCACTGCGACGGTCAACACCATTACGACCGCAGTGGGCACCATGGCCTCAACGACTACCGACAACAAGCGAAACCGGGTCTGTGCCACGGTGCTGATGGCGATGGCCTGCGCCCAATACCTTATCCAAAAATAGGGAGTCATGAGCATGCATTCTTTTGATAATGAACTTCACTCCCGGCGTGATTTTTTACGGCGCTCGGGCCAGTTTGCTTTGTCGGGCACGGTGCTGCCCTTCGCCCTGAATTTGGCCAGCATTGGGCAGGCGGCCGCTTTCAATGCGGTGGCGGGTGACCCCAATGACTACAAGGCGCTGGTGTGCATTTTTATGAACGGGGGTAATGATTACGGCAATACGGTCATCCCCTACGACGATACCAACTACGACAAGTACCACACCATTCGCAGCGGCGGCGTCAGTGGGCAAGGGGCTGCGGGAATTGCACTGGCAAAGGCCGCATTGACCCCCACCCTGTTGGTGCCCACCACGGCACCCGTTGATCTGCAGGGCGGCTCGCGCCAGTTTGCGGTGCATCCCGCCATGACCGGTATGGCGACGCTGTTCAACGCCGGGCACGCCGCGGTCCAGCTCAATGTGGGTCCGCTGGTCAAACCGCTCACCCGTGCGGACTACAACAGTTCGGACCGGGTGACCTACCCGCGTCCACCCCAATTGTTCTCGCACAACGACCAGCAGTCCATTTGGCAATCGTCGTCACCGGAGGGTTCTACCGTAGGCTGGGGCGGCAACCTGGGCGATGTGGCGATTGCCAACAACATCAATCCCGGCAACAACGGGCTTTTTACCTGTATTTCGGTCACTGGCAATGCGGTATTTTTGGCGGGCGATCAGGCGCTGCAGTACCAGGTGAGCAGCAGCGGGGCGATCAAAATCAAACCTGCTACCGACACCACGGTGTACGGCTCTGCAGCGGTCAAAACGGCCATCGCAGCGATGATTCAGCAAACCGAAGCCCATGTGCTGGAGAACGAATACAACAAGGTCACCAAACGCGCCATGAATGCTGAGGCGGCCGTGACTGCGGCCCTGGCCCAGACCGTAGCGGCCACTCCGTTTTCTACCGTGACCTTTCCCACAGACAGCCTGGGCAAACAAATGCAAATGGTGGCCCGGCTCATCAAGGGGCGCAGTTCCCTGGGGTCGGGTCGCCAGGTTTTCATGGTGTCGATCGGTGGCTTTGACCTGCATGACAACCTCGTCGCCCAGCACCCCGCCATATTGGGCAGCGTGAGCGCTGCCATGAAGGCCCTGTACGACGCCAGTGTAGAGATGGGCATTGCAACCAAGGTGACCAGTTTCACCGCTTCTGACTTTGGTCGCACCCTGGCGTCTAACGGCGACGGGTCGGACCACGGCTGGGGCAGCCACCATTTTGTGGTGGGCGGCGCCGTCAATGGCAAGGCCTTTTATGGTGTGCCACCGCCCGTGAGTGTGAGCGACGTTAAGGTCGCCGGGGTGTACGAACCCGACGCGCAGTGGCATGTGGGTCAGGGTCGCTTGTTGCCCACGACGTCTGTCGACCAGTATGCCGGCACCATGGCCAAATGGTTCGGTGTCACCGCCGGCGAGATGCCCGGGGTGCTGCCCAAGCTCAGCAACTTTGGCGTGACCTATGGCGGTGTGACGTATTCGCAAGACATGGGGTTCATGGCTTAAGCCTTTGGACGCAGCGCTGCGCAGGTGACAGCGCATAGGCCCTGGGCAAACCACAGGGCTGGTAGTGGCAGTACCATGGTTGCTTACCTTCTGACAGGACGCCTCCATGATCGACCTTTACACCGCTGCCACGCCCAATGGGCACAAAGTCTCTATCGCGCTTGAAGAACTGGCCTTGCCCTACACCTTGAAGGTGCTGGACCTGTCCAAGGGCGAGCAGAAAACGCCCGCATTTTTGGCCATCAACCCCAATGGCCGCATCCCCGCCATCGTAGACCATGACCTAGACAACTTCGCCGTGTTTGAGTCTGGCGCCATCCTGGTCTACCTGGCCGAGAAGACCGGCAAACTCATGCCCACTGACGTTAAGGGGCGCTCACTGGTGATGCAGTGGCTCATGTTCCAGATGGGGGGCATTGGCCCCATGATGGGCCAAGCCAATGTGTTTTACCGCTACTTCCCCGAAAAGATCCAGAGCGTCATCGACCGCTACCAAGGCGAGAGCAAACGCCTGTTTCGGGTGATGGACAGCCACCTCAAAGACCACGAGTTTTTGGCCGGTGACTACTCGATTGCCGACATCGCCAACTGGGCCTGGGTGCGCACCCACCGCTGGTCGGGCGTGGAGGTGGACGACTTGCCCCACCTCAAACGCTGGCGCGACCAACTGCGCGAGCGCCCTGCGGTGCAACGCGGCATTGAGCGCCCGCCATCGTCGCTGGACCTGCGCACCGACGATGCCGCCAAGGCCAAACAGTTCTCAGACAATGCGCGCACCATGTTAGAAACAGGGCAGTCCAATACCAAGTAAGTGATCAGTAAACCGCAGCAAATCGAAGGAGCCCAACACAATGAAACTGTATGTGTCCCCCGGCGCGCCCAGCCCCCGGCGCGTGATGATGTTCATGGTGGAAAAAGGCATCACAGGCATCGATCTGGTCAATGTGGATCTGAATGCGCAAGAACACAAAGGCGAGGCTTACCGCGCCAAAAGCCCGTTGGCCAAAGTTCCCGCGCTAGAGCTGGACGACGGCCGTGTGTTGACCGAAACCCGTGCCATCTGTACCTACTTAGAGGGCTTGAACCCCGAACCCAACCTGATGGGTGTCGATTCAGAAGAACGCGCCTTTATCGAGATGGCCGACCGCCGGGTTGAGCACTACCTGCTGGCTGGTATTGCCAACACCGTGCGCCACACCCACCCCGGTTTGGCGCCGCTGGAGCAGCCCCAGTTCCCCGACTACGGCCACTCCCAGGCCGAGAAGGTGCGCCAGATCGCGGCTTGGTTTGACCATGTACTGGAGCGCCAACCTTGGATGGCCGGTGAGCGTTTTACCGTGGCCGACATCACCGCTTTCTGCGCCATCGAATTTGCCAAGTTGATGAAGTTCAACCCCGGCAAAGAAGGCATGCCGGCACTGCAAGCCTGGCGCGACAAGGTGGCCGAGCGGGCGAGTGCCAAGGTCAAGTAGGGCACAGTCGCTGCCCTAGGGCAGTGCTCTGAATTGGGTTGAACGTATCTATTCAATAACGTATGTAAGTTATTGAAATACAAATAAATTGTTGTAAATTTATTGATGCAATAATCTATTCATGCCAACCGTGTCCACCCTCACCCAAAAAGCCTTGCAGACCTTGCGCCGCCAGGGTGGTGTGGTAACCAGCGCCGAGCTTCAGGCCCAGCTCGGGGTGAGCCAGCCTACGGTGTCCCGCGCGCTGGCGCCGCTGATTCAGTCTGGACAGGTGCAAAAAGTGGGGGCTGCCCGTTCGCAGCGCTACGTGCTGCCACGTACCGTGCCCGGTGTAGGGCACACGGTGCCGGTGGTGCGCATCGACACCCGTGGCCAAGCCACGCCGTTTGCGTGCCTCATACCGCTGGCGGGTGGGGCATTTTGGGTGGACGAGGCCGACGGCGTCAGTGCCCTGCACGAAGGCTTGCCCTGGTTTTTGGACGATATGCGCCCGCAGGGCTTTATGGGCCGAACCTTTGCCCACGCCCACCCCGAGCTGCAATTGGGCAGCGACCCCCGCCACTGGAACGACGACGATGTGCTGCGCGCGCTCACCCTGTTTGGTGACGATTTGCCCGGCAACCTGGTGCTGGGCGAAGCCGCTTTCCAGCGCTTTCACACCCTGGCGCAGCGTGCCTCTAGGGTGGCCTCTGCGGCCGACTACCCGCGTTTGGCCGAGCAGGCCATGCAAGGCACACACGGCGGCTCGTCGGCCGGGGGCGAGCAGCCCAAGTTTTGCACCACCACGGCTGGGCGGCCTGTGTTGGTGAAGTTTTCTCCGGCGGGGGATTCGCTTGTGGACCAGCGCACCCGCGATTTGCTGGTGTGTGAACACCTGGCACTGCAAACGTTGCAGGCAGCGGGGTTGCCTGCGGCTAGATCGCAGGTGTTTGAGGTGGCTGGACGTATTTTTCTTGAGTCAGAGCGCTTCGACCGCATGGGCGTCGTGGGTCGCATCGGCATGGTGTCGCTGCAGGTGTATGAAGCGCAATACGTTGGCAATATGGACAACTGGGCCGCCACCGCCAGCCGCATGGCCGCGCGGCAACTGTTGACGGCGGAAGACGCCAGCACCCTGTGCCTGCTAGAAGCCTTTGGCATTTTGATTGCGAACACCGACCGCCACTACGGCAACATCTCACTGCTGTTGCAAGACGATGACTGGGTGCTGTCACCCACCTATGACATGCTGCCCATGTGGTACGCCCCCGTGGGCGGCGAGCTGGTGGCCCGCGACTTCAGCACGCGCTCGCTGCAGCCTAGCGCCGCCACGTTGTCACAGTGGGAGAACGCCCGTGTGCTGGCCATTGCGTTCTGGCAAAGCGCTGCCAGCGATGTACGGGTGTCGGATGGCTTTAGGATCATTGCAGCCGAAAATGCGAGGCATATTGGGCTGTAGCCCTCGTGGAATGTGCGTAAACAGCTATGAAAAATATAGCAGTTGCAACCTCCCTGCCGCCCATGGCAGCAACAACACCGCCTATGGGCGGGTGGCTACGGGCGTCAAAACCGTCGGCATCGCCTGCGCCGCCATCTCGGGGTAGTCGCGGCTGAAATGCAGGCCGCGGCTTTCATGGCGCGCCTGGGCGGAGCGCACGATGAGTTCTGCCACCTGCACCAGGTTGCGCAGCTCCAGCAAGTCCCGTGTGACATGGAAGTGGGCGTAAAACTCTTGAATCTCACCTTGCAGCAGTGCAATGCGGTGCGATGCGCGTTCCAGCCGTTTGTTGGTGCGCACAATGCCCACGTAGTCCCACATGAAGCGGCGCAGCTCGTCCCAGTTGTGCGAGATCACCACCGCCTCGTCGGCATCGGTCACGCGGCTGTCGTCCCAGTCGGGCAGGGTGGCGGGCACAGGCAGGGGGGTGGCAACGATGTCGGTCGCGGCAGACCGGGCAAACACCATACATTCCACCAGCGAGTTGCTGGCCAATCGGTTGGCGCCGTGCAGTCCGGTGTAGGTGGCTTCGCCCACTGCGTGCAGGCCTGCCACGTCGGTGCGACCGGCCAGGTCGGTCTGGATGCCGCCACAGGTGTAGTGGGCCGCCGGCACCACCGGGATAGGCTGTTTGGAGATGTCGATGCCCAGCTCCAGGCAGCGTGCGTAGATGTTGGGAAAGTGCTCCAAGATAAACGCCAGCGGCTCGTGGGATATGTCGAGGTACACGCAGTCCACACCGTGTTTCTTCATCTCAAAGTCAATCGCGCGGGCCACCACGTCGCGCGGGGCCAACTCGGCGCGTTCGTCGTGCAGCGGCATAAAACGTGTGCCCCCGGCAGAGGCGGGCAGCAGCAGGCGGCCACCTTCGCCGCGCACGGCTTCGGTGATCAAAAACGACTTGGCATGCGGGTGGTACAGGCAGGTGGGGTGGAACTGGATGAACTCCATGTTCGTCACCCGGCAGCCCGCGCGCCATGCGGCTGCAATGCCGTCGCCGGTGGCGGTGTCGGGGTTGGTGGTGTAGAGGTAAACCTTGCCCGCCCCGCCGGTGGCCAAAATCGTGTGCGGTGCGCTGAAGGTGTGCACCTCGTCGGTGGCCTCATCCAGTGCGTACAGACCCAGGCAGTGGTTGGCCGCATCTGCCGCATTTGCGCTAGAGCCGCTTAAGCCCAGCTTGTTGCTGGTAATTAGGTCCACCAGCGTATGGTTCTCAAACAGGGTGATGTTGGGCGTCTTGCGCACCTGCGCAATGAGTGTCTTTTGCACCGCCGCCCCGGTGGCGTCGGTTACGTGCACGATGCGCCGGGCGCTGTGGCCGCCTTCGCGGGTCAGGTGCAACTGGCCGTCTTCTTCAGAGAAGGGCACCCCCAATTGGCGCAACCAGGCAATACTCTCGGGCGAATGTTCCACCACAAAGCGGGTAGCGGCCGGGTCCGACAGGCCCGCTCCTGCAACCAGCGTGTCTTGCACATGGGCGTCAAAACTGTCGCCTGCGGCCAGCACCGCCGCAATGCCGCCCTGCGCCCAAGCGCTGGAGCCATCGCTCATGCTGCGTTTGGTGAGCACCGCTACCCGGTGCGTGGGTGCCAGGTGCAGCGCGGCCGACAGACCCGCCAAGCCGCTGCCGACGATCAAGACGTCAAAGTGGTGCTGCGTCGCAGTGGGTGGGTTTTGCATCGGGATCGTCAGGTTGTGGGAGTATGTGCTATCAAAAAAATAGCTGCTTGCGCTGGTTTTACGAGGGCTAGGTGCCGATTTTATGCTTGAACGGGCCCACAGTGTGTCGCCCGGGTTTAGGCGGCATCAGCGCTGTCGACCCAGCCACGGCACAATAGCCCCATGCCCTATTTACCCCCTTTCCACGCCCCTGAACGTTTTAGCGACGCTGGCGCCGCACTGGCCCAGGTCATGCGTATTTACGACGACAGCATTGCCCATTTGCGCCAAGCCATGCAACGCTTTGTCGCCGGTGACGACAGCATGGGCCATGTGCGCGCTTTTTACCCGCTGGTGCGTATCCACACCGACACCGTGTCCCGCAACAGCAACCCAGATCTGGCGCGCCTGAGTTTTGGTTTTGTGGCAGGGCCTGGTCGTTTCGAGACCACGTTGACTCGCCCGGAGCTGTACCGCGAGTACTACCTGGCGCAGTTTGGTCTGCTGCTTAAAAACCATGGTGTGGAGCTAGAGATCGGCACCAGCAGCCAGCCGATACCCGTGCACTTCTCGTTTGCTGAGAACGACCATGTCGAGGGCAGCATGGCGCCCGAGCGGCGGGTGCGCATGCGCGACGCGTTTGACCTGCCCGACCTGGCCGCCATGGACGACGGCATTGCCAACGGCACCTACGAGCCCAAAGCAGGTGAACCCATGCCGCTGGCCCTGTTTACCGCACCGCGGGTGGACTATTCACTGCACCGGTTGCGCCACTACACCGGAACCCTGCCAGAGCACTTTCAAAACTTTGTGCTGTTTACCAATTACCAGTTTTATGTAGACGAGTTCATTGCGCTGGGCCACGCGGCCATGGCCGACCCCAAGAGCGAGTACATCGCCTTTGTGGAGCCGGGTAATGTGATGACCCGCCGTGTTGGCCTGCCAGCGCAAGAGGCTGACGCACTAGGGGTGCCGCCACCGCGATTGCCGCAAATGCCGGGCTACCACCTGGTGCGCGCCGACCGCGCGGGCATCACCATGGTCAACATTGGTGTGGGCCCGGCCAATGCCAAAAACATTACCGACCACATTGCCGTGTTACGCCCCCATACCTGGATCATGCTGGGCCACTGCGCCGGGCTACGCAACAGCCAGCAACTGGGCGACTACGTGTTGGCCCACGGCTATGTGCGCGAAGACCATGTGTTGGATGAAGAGTTGCCACTGTGGGTTCCCATCCCCGCGCTGGCCGAAATTCAGGTGGCGCTGGAGCAGGCCGTAGCCGACGTCACCCAAATTAAAGGTGCTGCGCTCAAAAACATCATGCGCACCGGCACGGTGGCGTCTACTGACAACCGCAACTGGGAGCTGCTGCCCAACAACCAGCCGCAGCGCCGCTTCAGCCAAAGCCGCGCGGTGGCGCTGGACATGGAGAGCGCCACCATTGCCGCCAACGGCTTTCGGTTTCGGGTGCCTTACGGAACACTCTTGTGCGTGAGCGACAAACCCTTGCACGGCGAGATCAAGCTGCCCGGCATGGCCAACCATTTTTACCGCGAGCGGGTCGACCAGCATTTGCGCATTGGTATTCGGGCACTGGAGTTGCTGCGCGCCCAAGGCAGCGAGCAGTTGCACAGCCGCAAGCTGCGCAGCTTCTCCGAAGTGGCTTTTCAATAATCCGCCCGGGCCACTATGCCGACAGCACTATTGAGCGTGCAGCATTTGAACAAGCGTTATGGCGACGCCACCGTCGTCAATGACCTGTCGTTTGAAATAGCCCCCGGCGAATGCCTGGGCGTGATTGGCCCCAACGGCGCGGGCAAAACCACCACCATCCGCATGTGCTTAGGGCTGACCGCGCCCGACGGCGGCAGCATTCACGCCATGGGGTTGGAGATGCCCAAGGATGCACTGGCCATCAAAGCGCAGCTGGGCGTGGTGAGCCAGATGGACACGCTGGACCCCGACTTTTCTTGCGCGGAGAATTTGCTGGTTTACGGCCGCTATTTCGGCATGAAAGACGCCGCCATCAGAGCGCGCATTCCGCAGTTGCTGGAATTTGCCTCACTCACCAGCAAGGCCAACGCCAAGCCGGGTTAATTGTCTGGCGGCATGAAGCGCCGCCTCTCGCTGGCGCGCGCCTTGGTCAACGACCCCAAACTCTTGATGTTGGACGAGCCCACTACCGGGCTAGACCCGCAAGCCCGCCACCTGATGTGGGAGCGCCTGCAGTTGCTGCTGCAACAGGGCAAATCCATTTTGCTGACGACCCACTTTATGGACGAGGCCGAGCGTCTGTGCACCCGCCTATTGGTGCTGGACCACGGTAAAAAGATTGCTGAAGGTACCCCGCGCGCGCTGATTGCGCTGCACCTGGAGCCCGACGTGGTTGAGGTCTTTGGTGTCGGCGCGGTGGATCTGGCGCAGGGGCCACTGGCGGCCCTGGCCGCGCGGGTAGAGGTCAGCGGCGAGACCGTCTTTTTCTACACACGGGGCGCTGACGCGCTGCTGCAGGCCCTGCAGGCCTACCCCCAGCTGCGCACGCTGCACCGACCAGCCAACCTGGAAGATTTGTTTTTGAAACTAACCGGTCGTCAAATACGGGAGGACGCGTGAACACCCCACTATTGGCCTCACAACAGTCCATTTGGCGTGCGCCCCAGCTCTCGCTGCGGTTTTGGCCCGTTTTCTTGCGCAATCTGCTGGTGTGGCGCAAGCTGGCCATCCCCAGCCTGGTGGGCAATATTGCCGAGCCGCTGATGTGGCTGGTGGCCTTTGGCTACGGCATGGGCGCTTTGGTGGGTACAGTCGGCGTGCAAACGCCGAACGGCGCGGTGCAGGTGCCCTACATTTTGTTTTTGGCCAGCGGCTCTATTTGCATGAGTGCCATGCAGGCGGCTTCGTTCGAGGCGTTGTATTCGGCCTTCTCGCGCATGCATGTGCAAAAGACCTGGGACGGCATCATGAACGCACCAGTGGGGCTTTGTGCTGGCCGAAATGCTGTGGGCCGCCTTCAAAGCGCTGTTCACCGTCTCTGCCATCTTGCTGGTGATGCTGGGCCTGGGCATTAGCGATAGCCCTAAGCTGCTGGTGGCTTGGCCTATTTTGCTGGGTGTGGGAATGACTTTTAGCTGCATCGCGCTGATCTGCAACGCGCTGGCCGGAGGCTACGATTTCTTTACCTATTACTTCACCTTGTTTTTGACACCGATGATGTTTCTGAGCGGCGTTTTCTTTCCGCTGGAGCAATTGCCGATGGCCGTGCGGGTGGCCGCCGACTGGCTGCCGCTGAGCAACGCCGTGGCACTGGTGCGCCCTTTGTTCATGGACCAGTGGCCTACCGGCGTGTGGCGCCATAGCTTGGTGTTGGTGGGCTACGCGGTGGTGTCGTTTTGGGTGGCGCTGGCGCTCACCCGCAAGCGGTTTCGGATGTAAATTGGCCTGGGCGGTGAGTGGGCGAAAGTAAATGCAATAGTCGGGTCCACAATGGGGCGATGGGCCTTGCATAAAAGGCAGAGTCAGGCAACACTCCGACTTGCGGCAGCCACATTCTTCAGGGAATCAAATATGCGTCGGCTAGTGTTGCTTTTTGCCTTCTCGATGGTTTGCCTTACCGCTTTGGCGGAGCAACCCCTTCAATTGGCTTTTATACCCAAGGGTGCGACCCACGTTTTTTGGCGTGAGGTTGCACGGGGTGCGGTTGACGAAGCCGCGTCGCTGGGAATGCGCTTGGTTTGGCGTGGCCCTGCAAACGAGGACGGCGTCGATGCCCAAAGCCGGATCATGCAGATTTACACCGAGGCAGGCTTCGATGGCATCATCCTGGCGCCCAATTCGACCACCGAATTGACCCAGCAAATTGATGCCACCCTGGCAAAAGGCATCAAGGTTGTCATCGTCGATTCACCGCTAGAGAACCATGCTTCTTTGCCCTATGTCGGCACGAATAATGTCGCCGCTGGTGCGCTTGCAGCCCGCCAGTTGGCCAAAGACTTTCCAAGAGCACGCAGGATATTGCTTTTTCGCTATGCGGCACAACAGGGCTCGACCACTGAACGCGAAACCAGTTTTTTGCATACGATTCAAAAGATTTTGCCCAAGGCCGAAGTCGTTGACAACTACTTTTCGGGGATAACGCGCGTGGAGGCACAAGCGCGCCTTGAAAGCCTGTTGGCAAAAGACAATCAATTTGACGCCATATTCACGCCCAATGAATCCGGTACTGAAGGAGTCAATGCCGCACTGCGTAAGCTAAACCTTACTGGCAAAGTACACCACTACGGATTTGATTACACGGCGCAGATAGACGCGGCATTAAAGGACCGCAGCTTGAGCGGTGTTGTCATTCAAGACCCGTACCAAATGGGTCGCAAGTCCACCGCCTTGATGCGCGACATCTTGCAAAACCGCAACGTACCCAAATCTATTGAAACCCCAGCGGTTATGGTGACGCCTGAGAATATGAACCTGGATAACATTCGGGCAATCACCGATCCATTTGTAAAAATGGCGCGGCGGTGACGCATCAAAACCCCAGCTTTTGAAATCGGCCACCCGTCTCGCACGGCGGCGGGCAAATTGAAGCGCAGCTGATCCACGTGGATCAGCTTGCGTTGTTCACTTCAAGCGAAACTTAAATTGGGCCATAACCGCCCCATTGACTTTGGGCATGTCAGGAATAAGCCCAAAGTTCACGCCAAAAAGCTTGCCCTCGTAGGTCACTAAAGGCAGCGCTGCAAAAAAAGTGCCGCCGCGTTCCATACCAGGGTACCCATCCATGACCCCAGCTGCTACACCCACCTTAAAGTCACCCATGGAATAGGGCTGCCAGTTGACGGCGGCGTAGGTTGTGGTGTGACGAACGCTGTTGTAGTAAGAGCCTGCCATGAAGGAAATGGTGGGCGATGTGCGGTATTCCAAGCCAACGCCCGCATTGCTTTCGTTGTAATTCTTGTTGGGATTAAAGTGGGTTGAAAACCCGCCAACATTGACCCACAGCTCCGACTTAAAAGCGTCAGCCGGTTGGTCTGCATCTGCCAATGCGGCCGATGACCAGCAGAGCAACAGCCCTGCCAGCAACAAAAATCGTGTCACCATAAAACCCCCACCAAAGACAAAAAACCAAACGTCAACGATTACGAAAGTTCGTGCGGTTAAAAGGTGGTTTTGTGGCGCTTTGGGAGGCCAAGTAGGGCAGTATTTAGGCGTTAAACGCCGTAGGAATCAAGTTTGCAATTCGACGCTGGGTAAGTCAATCGTGATAATTATTTTTGTCTAGGCTGATGTATTTGCGCAAATGTAAAGTGACGTACTCCGCAAGAGGCTGCCAAATGGCGTTGCCATAGCATTTGCCTTATGTAGGCTCGGTGCCGTGCTGAATTGGCAAATGCCAAAAGAGTCAACTTAAGTAGCCCCGGATGCCGGACAAAGGAACAATTTTTGCCGAAAATTGTTGGCAAATGTGGTCAGCCGGACGTGTAAAAAAAGCAACGCTGGGTGACCCGGGCTAGGTGCAGTCGACCCAGGTTCAGCTAGTCAATCCGCGAATGGCGCGCCAGGCTAGCCCGCACCGTTACTCCTGGTTTTGCCTGCCGCCGTCCCTTTGCCTCGCCACGGTGCGCATGCGGCAACCATCGCGGCAAGTACCCAGCAAATTGCAGCAAATGACCATTGCGCGATAGATTCTTGCCAGCGTAAAAGCCCCAGCACGCTGCACACGCCCGCAGCCACCAGTAAGGTGATCATGAAAGCCGCGTTGCCACGGCTTTGCAAAACCCAAAGGGCCGCACTGCGCCAATCTGATCGCCGAACGGCTGTGGGTTTTTGAGGGGCGTTCATACAAGGATAGGTGAAAAAAGCATGCGCGGACCCGCCAAGTGCTTAGGTTTGCCGCGCCTGCGCCGCTTGGTCTTGCGACTCCATAAACGCCCGGCGAAACTCCATCGGGTTAGAGATGCCAGGAATCGGCGCTTGGGGGGTGCCCGCACCCGAAATGATCAGCTTGCCAAAGTTGAAAATTCTGCCAAGAATGCTTTGGTTCACCTGGATGCTTTCAATCTTGCTCATATTGATCTCAATGGTTTGTCGGCTGATAAAGCCAAACTTTGCGATAACCCGCTTGTTGGTAAAGGCAAGCTCCGTCGTTTTGTAGCGGATGTAGGCCATGCCCCAGAAGATCAAACCCAGCCCAAACAAAGGCAGCGTGACGAACCCCAATGCGATCAACGGTGCCAGCGACCACAGGCTGATGTGGCCAATGTAAGTCACTCTTTCGTCTTTAATTAATGTGCCGTCGATGTAACTTGCCATTTGTTGCTTTCCCTTGTGAAGACGGGCGATTTTACGGGTGTGCCCCCAGTATGGCGCAATGGCTTGGGTAGCGAAATATTGGTCTTTTAGGCCTCTAGCCCTCGCAGAATGTGCGCAAGTGGCTATCAAATGTGTAGCAATTTGACTGCCGGATTTAGGCTTAATTGCGTTAATGAAAAGTACAAAATGCACCTATAGCCCCTTTTCGTTTTCTACACCATGACCACTACGCCACTTTTCCCTGCCTCTGCTGCCGATGCCGCCACTTGGAACAATCGCTACGGGGGTGAAACCTATTTGTTTGGTACGACGCCAAATTCATGGTTGCAAAGCCAAGCATTTGTATGGACGGCAAACCAACGCGTACTTTGCGTGGCCGACGGCGAGGGGCGAAACAGCGTCTTTTTGGCCGGGCAAGGGCTGCAGGTTGACGCCTTTGATGTGGCCGAGGTGGGCGTGAAAAAGGCCACAAAGCTGGCAAACAGTCAGCATGTGCGGGCGAACTTTTCGGTCTGCGGCTGCGACGAATACCCTTGGCCCGTTGCCACCTACGACGGTGTTGCCGCCATTTTTGTGCAGTTTGCTGACCCGGCCATGCGCGGGCGGATGTTTGCCAACATCAAGAGAACCCTCAAGCCGGGCGGCTACCTCATTCTGCAAGGGTACACGCCCAAGCAACTGGAGTACAAGACCGGCGGCCCACCGCTTGCATCACATCTCTACACGCTTGAGATGCTGCAGGAAGATTTCAGTGATTTTGAAATAGTTGAGTTGCGTGCGTATGAAGACGACCTCAGTGAAGGCGTGCAGCACAAGGGGCGATCCGCCCTGATCGGGCTCGTGGCGCGTCGGCCTTTGTAAGCCCAGGGGCGCCGTCGCCACCAATGTGACCATTCAGGAGGGTGCAGTCAGGTGCCGCTGGTTGCCGCCTGTGGCAACAGCCGCGCCAAATACCGCCCCGTATGGCTATTCGGGTTCGCCGCAATGTCCTCCGGCGTGCCCACCCCCAGAACGGTGCCGCCGCCAGACCCACCCTCAGGCCCCATGTCAATCAGCCAGTCGGCGGTTTTGATCACGTCCAGGTTGTGTTCGATCACCACGATGGTGTTGCCCGCGTCGCGCAGCTGGTGCAGCACTTTCAGCAGCAGGTCAATGTCGGCAAAGTGCAGTCCGGTGGTGGGCTCATCCAAGATATAGAGGGTGCGGCCGGTGTCGCGTTTGGACAGCTCCAGCGCCAGCTTCACGCGCTGCGCCTCTCCGCCGCTCAGGGTGGTGGCGGCTTGGCCCAGTTTGATGTAGCTCAGCCCCACGTCCAGCAGGGTTTGCAGCTTGCGCGCGATGGTGGGCACCGCCTGTAAAAACGCATAGGCGGCCTCAACGGTGAGCTGCAGAATTTGTGCAATGTTCTTGCCCTTGTACAGCACCTCCAGCGTCTCGCGGTTGTAGCGCTGGCCCGCACACACGTCGCAGGGCACATACACGTCGGGCAAAAAGTGCATCTCTACCTTGACCATGCCGTCGCCCTGGCAGGCCTCGCAGCGGCCGCCCGCCACGTTGAAGCTAAAGCGGCCTGGGCCGTAGCCCCGTTCACGGGCCATGGGCACCTCGGCCATGAGCTCGCGGATGGGGGTGAACAGGCCGGTGTAGGTGGCGGGGTTGCTGCGGGGTGTGCGGCCAATGGGCGACTGGTCCACATTGATGACTTTGTCAAAGTGCTCAATGCCTTCTATCGCCTCATGTGGCGCGGGCTCGTCATGGGCGCGGTACAGGGTGCGGGCCACGGCGGTGTACAGGGTGTCGTTCACCAAGGTGGATTTGCCCGAGCCCGACACACCGGTCACGCAGGTGAACAGCCCCACTGGGAACTCGACGCTGACTTTTTTCAGGTTGTGGCCAGTGGCGCCAATCACGCGTAGTGCTTGCAAATCGCCCAGCGTGGCTTGGTGCAGGGCCTCGCGCTCGGCGCGGCGCACGGCTGCGGGGCTGGGTGCGTGGTGGGCCTTGTCTTTGCCGGGTCCTTTGTAGTCGTTGCCGTGCACGGTGGGCAGCCAGGGTGTGCGGTGGGTGGGCACCGCAATTTGCAAGGTATGCGCCAAGTATCGGCCGGTGAGCGACTCGGTGTTGGCCTTAACCTGCTCAAAATTGCCCTGCGCGATGACGCGCCCGCCGTGGATGCCCGCGCCCAGGCCCATGTCGATGATGTGGTCGGCCGCACGCATCATGTCTTCGTCGTGCTCCACCACCAGCACGCTGTTGCCAATGTCGCGCAGGTGTTTGAGGGTGTCGATCAGGCGGTCGTTGTCGCGCTGGTGCAGGCCGATGCTGGGCTCGTCCAGCACATACATCACCCCGGTCAGGCCCGAGCCAATTTGGCTGGCCAGGCGGATGCGTTGTGATTCGCCACCACTCAGCGTCTCGGCGCTGCGGTCCAGGCTGAGGTAATTGAGCCCCACGTCGTTCAAGAATTTGAGGCGCAGGCCAATCTCACGCACCACCTTGGCGGCAATGTCGCCCTTGGCGCCGTGCATGGTCAGCGTCTGGAAATAGGCGTAACTCTCGCGCAGGGTGAAGTGGCTGATCTCGTAAATAGCGCGGGCTTGGTCGCCTTCGCCCACCTTGACGTGGCGGGCCTCTAGGCGAAGGCGCGAGCCGTCGCACGCCGGGCAATGCCGGTTGCTGCGCAGGCGGGCCAGGTCTTCACGCACGACGCTCGAATCCGTTTCGCGGTAGCGCCGCTGCATGTTGGGGATGATGCCTTCGAAGGGGTGTTTTTTTGCCAGCTTTTTGCCGCCCGCCGCTGCGCCGTCCATGCTGTAGTTGAACTTTATTTCTTCATCGCCCGACCCTTGCAAGATGGCGTGCTGCACCGCCTCGGGCAATGATTCAAACGACTGGTCGATGTCAAACTGGTAGTGCTTGGCCAGGCTCTCCAGCATGCCAAAGTAGTAGGCGTTTCGCCGGTCCCAGCCCTTGATGGCGCCGCTGGCTAGGCTGAGCGTGGGGAACGCGACCACCCGCGCCGGGTCAAAAAAGTCTTGGTGGCCCAGGCCGTCGCAACTGGGGCAGGCCCCCACGGGCGAGTTGAAGGAGAACAGCCGAGGTTCGAGCTCACTGATGGAGTAGCTGCATACCGGGCAGGAAAATTTGGCGTTAAATAAGTGCTCTTTGGGCCTGTATCCCTCGTCGGATGTGCGCAAGGCGCTATCATTTTTGATGACATCCGCCGCATCCATCTCCGCTGCAATAGCGCGGCCCTGGGCCAGGCGCAGGGCGGCTTCAAAACTTTCGGCCAAGCGTTGCTTGAGGTTGTCGTAGTCAGCGCGCTCGGCGGCGTTTGCGGCTAGCGTGACGTTGTTGTCGCCATCGCCCTCGGTGACGGGTGTGGGGCTGGGCGCTGCACGCACCTTGATGCGGTCTATCACCACGTCAATGTCGTGCTTCTCGGTCTTCTTGAGGGCGGGCAGGTCGTCGATCTCGTAAATCTTGCCGTTGAGCCGAAAGCGCACATAGCCCTGGGCCTGCATGTCGGCAAACACGTCCACAAACTCGCCTTTTTTCTCACGCGCAATCGGCGCCAGAATCATCAGCCGGGTGTCCGCTGGCAATGCCAACACCGCGTCCACCATCTGGCTCACGGTTTGGCTTTGCAGGGGCAAGTTGTGCTCGGGGCAATAGGGTGTGCCCGCGCGGGCAAATAGCAGGCGCAGGTAGTCGTGGATCTCGGTCACCGTACCCACGGTAGAGCGGGGGTTGTGGCTGGTCGCCTTTTGCTCGATGCTGATGGCGGGCGACAGGCCCTCAATCACGTCCACATCGGGCTTGTCCATCAGTTGCAAGAACTGGCGCGCGTAGGTGGACAGGCTCTCTACATAGCGGCGCTGGCCTTCGGCGTAGAGCGTGTCAAACGCCAGGCTGGACTTGCCCGATCCACTCAGGCCGGTGATCACCACCAACTGGTTGCGCGGGATATCGAGGTCGATGTTTTTGAGGTTGTGGGTGCGAGCACCCCGCACGCTGATGTTTTGCTGCTGCAGGGCGCGCGCCAGGAACTTGCCATCCAGGTCGAGAGGGGAAGAAGTGCCGGTATTCGGTAGTGTCAAAGTCGTGGCCCGTCGCAATAAGGGGGTGAAAGAGCAGGAAAACCCACCATGATAGTGAAAGCCAGCTACCGGCGCTGCCACGGGGGCTGGTTGCGGCCAAGCACTTTACAGGGCGGACATGGGCAGATCAGGGACAATTGCGGCATGTTCGCGGGTTTCAGCGCGAACGCCCCTGTTAGCGAGTTGAACCTGTGCCTTCATCGTCTTACCCCGCATCAAGCCCTACGGGATTGCCGCGAACACCCGGCCACCCGACCACATCTGCGTCACCCGACTCCCCCGCCATGACGGGTCAAGAGCGCCGCTCGGCCGCGTCCTTGGCCATGATTTTTGCCTTGCGTATGTTGGGTCTGTTTTTGGTGCTACCGGTGTTCGCACTGGAGGCGGCCAAGTACCCCGGCGGCAATGACCCGGCTTTAGTTGGGCTGGCCATGGGTATTTATGGGCTGGCCCAGGGCTTTTTGCAGATTCCCTTTGGCATGGCCTCCGACCGTTTTGGGCGCAAGCGGATCATGGTTATTGGCTTACTGATATTCGCCGCAGGCAGCACCTTGGCAGCGCTGGCCCCAACTATGGGCTGGCTGGTGGCCGGGCGCGCGCTGCAGGGCGCAGGGGCCATATCGGCCGCAGTGACTGCCTTGCTGGCCGACCAGACCCGCGATGTAGTGCGCACCAAGGCCATGGCCATTGTGGGGGCTAGCATTGGCCTGATGTTTGCGGTCTCGCTGGTGCTGTCGCCCTTGCTGAACGCGGTGCTGGGCCTGCATGGGCTGTTTGCCCTCACCGGCATTTTGGCCGTGGCGGGGGTTGCGGTGGTGCTGTGGTGGGTGCCCGCAGAGCCAGCGCACCATGCGGCGCAAGGCCAACTTGGGATCGTCGAGGGCTTGAAGGCGGTGACGCACCACGCCGCACTGCTGCGCCTGTATTTCGGGGTTTTTATGCTGCATGCGGTGCAGCTGTCGATGTGGATGGCAGTGCCGCTGATGCTGGTGCAAGCCGGTTTGGGGCGAGACCACCATTGGTGTGTGTACCTGCCGGCAGTGGTGGCGTCTTTCTTTGTCATGGCGGGAACCTTGTTTCCGCTGGAAAAACGCGGCTATTTGCGTGCGGTGTTTTTGGGGGCAGTGGGTTTGATTGGTGTGGTGCAGCTGGGCCTGCTGTGGCTTAGCGGCAGCGCACCTACGGTTACCCAGTTGGGCCTGCTGCTGTTTGCCTTTTTTTGTGGCTTCAACGTGCTAGAGGCCAGCCAGCCTAGTTTGGCGTCCCGCGTGGCGCCTGCCAGCGCCCGGGGAACCGCGCTGGGCATGTACAACACCCTGCAATCTTTGGGTTTTTTTGCCGGCGGTGCCTTCGGCGGCTGGCTGGTGAAAAACCACGGCCCCCAGGGGCTCTTTATTGGCTGTGCCGTGGCCATGGTGGCTTGGTTGCTGGTGGCGTGGCCCATGCAGGCCCCGGTGGTAGCGCGTGTGCAAACGTCGGCGCCAAAGGCGTGATAATGGCAAATTGAGCGCAACTAACTAGGCATAGGAAAATCATGGCATCGGTCAACAAAGTCATTCTGGTCGGAAACCTGGGGCGTGATCCCGAGATTCGCTACCTGCCCAGCGGCGAGCCCGTCGCCAACATCGCGCTGGCCACCAGCAGCAAATACAAGAACAAGTCGGGCGAAATGGTCGAAGAGACCGAGTGGCACCGCATCACGTTCTTTGGCAAACTCGCCGAAATCGTCGGCCAGTACCTGAAAAAGGGCCGTTCCGTGTATGTGGAAGGGCGCCTGAAAACCCGCAAGTACACCGACAAAGACGGCGTGGAAAAATACGCCACCGACATCATCGCCAACGAGATGCAAATGCTGGGTGGGCGTGAAGGCATGGGCGAGCCATCGGGCGGCAGCGACGACGGCGGTGGCTACGAGAGTGCGCCACGGCGTCCTGCGCCAGCACCGGCACCCCAGCGCCCCGCAGCCCCTGCGGCGCGCCAGGCACCAGCACCCCGCCCAGCGAGCGGGTTTGACGACATGGACGACGATATTCCGTTTTGACACCTAGTCAGCGTTGAACACGCCCCTTGAGGGCATTAAAAAACCCAGACAGCTGTGACGGCGGGTCTGGGTTTTTTATTGGTGACGGCCTGTGTCTGCAACTAGGCGCTTATTTCACCAACTGGTTCAACTGAATAATTGGCAACAGCACCGCCAACACGATCAGCATCACCACCAAGCCCATGGTGACGATCAGCAGCGGCTCCAGCAGCGTGGCGAACTGCAGGGCGCGGCGCTGCACCTCGGTGCTGAGCTGCTTGGCCGCGCGGTCCAGCATCACCGGCAACTGGCCGGTTTGCTCTCCTAGGCGGGCAAACATGCCCAAGAGACCTGGGAAACGTTTCTTTTGTGCCAAGGCGGATGCCAAGGGCGCGCCCTCGCGCACCAGCACCAGGGCATCCAGGGCGTCGGTGCGCATGGCGCGATTGCTGAGGGTGTCGGCCGCCGCCTGTAACGCTTTGAGAATGGGCACGCCCGCGCCGGCCAACATGGCCAGGGTGCTGGCAAATCGGGCGGCGTTGTAGCCCCGGGACAGTTTGCCCAGCAATGGCACGTTGAGCCATGCGGCATCAAATTTCTCACGGAATTCGGCGCTAGCCCACGCCACCTTTGCGCCAATAGCTATAAAAAACAGAGCAAGCAGTATCAGCCACCCCTGGTTGCGCACAAAGCTACCCAGCGCCAGCATGACCACTGTCAGCATGGGCAGGGCGCGCTTGCTGCCCGCAAACACCTGGGCCACTTGGGGCACCACATAGGCCAGCAAAAAAGTGACGATCACAATCGCCACCAACGACACGATGGCAGGGTACAGCGCCGCGCCAATCAGCTGTGATTTCAGTTCCTGGCTTTGCTCTAAGTCGTCGGCCAGGCGCTCTAACACCAGCCCTAAGTTGCCGCTGTGCTCGCCGGCGCCAATAACGGCGCAGTAGGTTGCTGAGAACTCGCGCGGATGCTGCATCAAGGCGGTGGCAAAACTGGTGCCACCGTTGACTTCAGCACGCAGGGCGGCGACCACGCCGCGCTGTGCTTCGTCCTCCGTTTCATCCGCCAAGGCGGTGAGGGCGCGTTCTAGCGGCAGGCCCGAGGCAACCAGACCAGCAATCTGCCGCGTCCAGATGGCAAGGGCCGTGGCGTTGAACGCCCGCGCCTGCCACAGCGTGGTGCCGCGTTTGGCGCCGCCGCTGCCGCTGTTGCGATTGCCGGCCGAAACCGGTTCTACCTGCAGCGGTACCAGAGCTTGGGCGCGCAGCATGCCGCGGGCGGTGCGGGGGTTGTCGGCTTCAACAATGCCCTTGCGGGTGTCGCCGTCGCTGGTGAGTGCTTCGTAAGAGTAGGCGGGCATGGCGTGATGTTAGTGCAGCGGTAGGGTGGGCGCAGTATCGCACCGTCGTCGCGGGTTGATGACGCGTGCCGCGTGCCGCGTGCCGGGAAAGGTTGGCAGCCTGTGGGCGATCCACCGAAAAATTTCGCACTATTGCGAAATCTTTACAGTCGGTTTGCGCGCGATTGCAGGGTTTCCCCTCGTGACGGAAAAAATGCCCAGCGTTAATCTTTGTTCTTTGCACAAGCGTACACAAGTGTGCCACTGGACTACAAATGGTTACCACCCGTAATCAACTTCTAGCCCTCAGCGACAGCGCCCCCATCCCAGAGGTCGCACGATTATTCGGCCAAATTACTAAAACCACGTTGGGGCACGAACCCCGAGGAGACACAGATGAAAAAGACATTGATGGCATGGTTGGGCGCCAGTTTGCTGGCACTCGCACTCACTCCCGTATCGGCAACGGCGGGCACTTACACCCAGACCAAATACCCTATTGTTTTGGTGCACGGCCTGTTTGGTTTTGACAATATCGGCCCCGTGGAATACTTCTACGGCGTCCCGTATAACCTGCGCGTCGACGGCGCCAAGGTTTATACCGTGCAGGTATCTGCTGCCAACAGCACCGAAGTGCGCGGCGAGCAACTGCTGACTCAGGTCAAGCAAATTTTGGCCGCTTCGGGCGCTGCCAAAGTCAACCTGATGGGCCACAGCCATGGCGGCCCAACAGCCCGTTACGTGGCGTCGGTGCGCCCTGATTTGGTGGCGTCGGTTAGCTCCATCGCGGGTGTGAACAAAGGCTCGGCTGTTGCGGACATCCTGCTGAAGGTGGCGCCTCCTGGATCGATTTCCAATGCCATCATCACCAGCGTCACCAATGGGCTTGCGTCCATCATTAACTTTTTGTCGGGTAACGGCAGCTTCCCCCAAAGCTCCAACGCGGCTTTGGTATCGCTCAGCACCGCCGGTTCGACCAAGTTCAACAAGTCCTACCCTCAAGGCCTCCCTACCACTTCTTGTGGTGAAGGCGCATATTCTGTTAACGGAGTGTCGTACTTCTCTTGGAGCGGCGCGCAACCATACACCAATGCGTTGGATATTTTGGACCCCGCACTGGCGTTGACCGGCTTGGCCTTTGGCGGTGCCAAGAACGATGGACTGGTGTCAAGCTGCTCGTCGCACCTGGGTAAGGTGATCCGTGACGACTACGCCATGAACCACCTCGACGAAGTGAACCAAACCGTGGGCCTGGTCAACATTTTTGAGACCAACCCAGTCACGGTGTTCCGCCAACAAGCCAACCGCCTGAAAAACATGGGCCTGTAAACACGGCTTGCAATGGCCGCGCTGGGGAGTCCGCTCCCCAGTGCGGCCTTTTGCATTGGTGGGGCCTGGGGCGTCGAATCAGATCACGCGCGCTTGTGACCGCATTCGCGTGAAAACGCAACGCAGACAACATCTTTACTTTCGTTACAAGGGTTTCCCCTCGTGACGAAAAAAATGCCGGGCGTTACTCTTCGTTCATTGCACAAGCGTACACAAGTGTGCCACCGGGCTCCAAATGGTTGCCACCCGCAATCTACTTTTAGCCCTCAGCGACAGCGTCCCCATCCCAGAGCTCGCTCGATTACTCGGTCAAATTACTACAACCACGTTGGGGCCCGAACCCCGAGGAGACAAGCATGAAGAAATCACTTTTGAACTGTGTGGGCGCATCCCTGATGGTGCTCGCGATTGCGCCAGCCCCTGCATTGGCCAGCACTTACACCCAAACCAAATACCCCATCGTCATGGTGCATGGCCTGTTTGGTTTTGACAATATTGGCCCGGTGGAATACTTCTATGGCATTCCTTCGAGCCTGCGCCGCGACGGCGCCAAGGTCTACACCGTGCAGGTCTCGGCCGCCAACAGCACCGAAGTGCGTGGCGAGCAGCTGTTGACCCAGGTGAAGCAAGTTTTGGCTGCCACGGGCGCCACCAAAGTTAACCTGATGGGTCACAGCCATGGCGGCCCTACTGCCCGTTATGTGGCGTCGGTGCGCCCTGATCTGGTGGCGTCGGTTAGCTCGATTGCCGGTGTGAACAAAGGCTCGGCTGTCGCAGACATTCTGCTAAAGGTGGCACCACCCGGATCCATTTCCAATGCAGTGATCAGCAGCGTCACTAACGCGTTGGCCACCGTCATCAACTTCTTGTCGGGTGGTGGTGGTTTGTCCCAAAACTCCAATGCGGCGCTGGCCTCGTTGAGTACGGCAGGTTCTGCCAAATTCAACCAGGCACACCCTGAAGGACTTCCCACCAGTTCGTGCGGTGAAGGCGCCTATTCGGCCCGGGGCGTGGCTTACTTCTCGTGGAGTGGCGCCAAACCATACACCAACGTGCTCGACATCTTGGACCCAGCTTTGGCACTGACCAGCTTGGCCTTTGGCGGCGCCAAGAACGACGGACTGGTGTCGAGCTGCTCGTCCCACCTGGGCAAAGTGATTCGTGACGACTACGCCATGAACCACCTCGACGAAGTGAACCAAACCGTGGGTCTGGTCAACATTTTTGAGACCAACCCAGTCACGGTGTTTCGCCAACAAGCCAACCGTCTGAAAAACATGGGCTTGTAAATGTAACTTGGGCCGCACAGGGGAATTTTCCCTGTGCGGCCTTTTTCGTTTTTGCGCTGCCAGCCATTGGTGGCTACGGCAAAGTTTTGATTGGATGCTGGATTGCGGGCCACGGTGCCCAATGTCGGCGGTGCCTCACGCAAGGTTGTGATTCGGTATGAAAGTTCGTTCAGTGGGTTTTCGCCTGACGGCGCTCGCAGTGGTGGGCGTGGTCGTGATTGGCATCATCGGTTGGCGCCAATCGCAGTCGGTTGACGATACGGCGCCATCGGCGCCCGGCGCGCCCTTTGTGCGCTCCATGGAGGGAACGATTCCCGACGGAAGTATGGGCGTTTGGAAGGCAGGCAGTAGTGCCGACGCCGCAGGCCCCTTGGCCCTGGGAGAACTGCGGCGCATGTTTGACTATTACCTCAGCGCCGTGGGGGAGAAAAGTATTGCAGCCATCACGCAAGAAATCAATGCTGAAATAGAGCGTAGCCTGGCCCCGGTCAATGTGCCTAAAGCCAAACGCATATTGGGCTTGTATTTGGAATTCAAGCGCGAATTGCTGGACCTTGAGCGCCGCCCGGGTATTTCCGGGCAGGGGGTGCAGGCCATCCGCAACCGCATGCTTGCCATGCAAGACCTGCGTTCGCGCTACTTCAATGCCGAAGAAACCCAGGCCATGTTTGGTTTTGAAGACGCGTACGACATGGACGCGGTGTCGCGGCTCGAAATTAGCCAAGACCCGTCGCTCTCAGCCAAACAAAAGCAAGACAAGTTGACGGCACTTGATGCCACCCTGTCGCCCGAGCTGCTGCGTGAGCGCGAGGCCCCCATGGTGATTCTGCGGGTCGAGGAGAAAGTGGCCGCCTTGCGCGCCAAAGGTGCCAGCGACGATGAGGTCTACCGCCTGCGCGCCAAAGAGTTTGACGCCCCTGCCGCGGACCGGCTAGCAGCGTTGGACCGTGACGAAGCGCAGTGGAAGCAGCGTATTGCGCAGTACCTGGCCGCACGCAGCCAATTGTTGGCATCACCCGCCACGACGGCCGACCCGGGTCACCAAACGGCATTGTTGAATCTGCAGCGCGCACAGTTCACCGAGGAAGAGCGTCGCCGCTTGCCCGCCTACGAGTAATAGGACGGACTAACGCTGCGTGCGCTCAGTCGCTGGTGACGCGCAGCAGCTCTTCCTGGCTGGTGATGCCGGCTTCGACCAAGCGTTCACCGTCTTCGCGCATCAGCGTCATGCCATGGGTCATGGCGGTTTCGCGGATCTCGGCTTCAGCCGCGCGGTGGTGGATCTGCGAGCGGATCGCGTCGTTGGTCACCAAGAGCTCAAAAACACCGGTGCGGCCCTGGTAGCCGGTTTGGCCGCATTGCGCACAGCCCACACCCTTGCACGCGGTGCAGAGCTTGCGCACCAGACGCTGCGCCAATACCCCCAGCAAGGACGAACTGAGCAAGAAGGGCTCAATGCCCATGTCAGTGAGCCGCGTGACGGCGCTGGACGCGTCGTTGGTGTGTAGTGTGGCCAAAACGAGGTGGCCGGTTAGTGATGCCTGAATGGCAATCTGCGCCGTTTCAAAGTCTCGGATCTCGCCGATCATGATGACGTCTGGGTCTTGGCGCAGAATCGCGCGCAGGGCTTTTGCAAAGTCGAGGTCGATTTTGGGATTGACCTGGGTTTGGCCGACGCCGGCGAGTTCGTACTCAATCGGGTCTTCCACCGTCATGATGTTTTGCGTGCGGGCATCAAGGCGCTGCAAGGCCGCGTACAGCGTGGTGGTTTTGCCCGAGCCGGTGGGGCCGGTTACCAAAATGATGCCGTGCGGCTGGCCAATCAGTTTCTCCAGGCGCTGCAAAACGTCGCCTTGCATACCGACCGACTCCAGTGTCAGTTTGTCGCCGCTCTTGTCCAACAACCGCAGCACCGCGCGCTCACCATGCGAGCTGGGCAGGGTGCTGACCCGCACATCCACGCCCCGGGTGCCAATGCGAAGGCTAATGCGACCGTCTTGCGGCAAGCGCTTCTCGGCAATGTCCAGATCGGCCATGATCTTCAGGCGCGAAAT
The DNA here is from genome assembly GCA_038230175.1 of Burkholderiales bacterium. Taxonomy (GTDB): domain Bacteria; phylum Pseudomonadota; class Gammaproteobacteria; order Burkholderiales; family Burkholderiaceae_C; genus Allorhodoferax. Next base: position 18,575 of record JBBRNS010000003.1, on the reverse strand, counting down.
GAGTGCCGCATGCAGGGCCTTGTTGGGGCGCACCACGTCGCGCAGGGTCCCGTCGACGCGAAAGCGCACGCTGGAGTGGCGCTCGTAGGGCTCAATGTGAATGTCGCTGGCACCGTCGCGCGCTGCCTGCGTTAGCAGCGCGTTGAGCATGCGGATGATGGGCGCGTCGTCCGACGTTTCCAACAAATCTTCAATGGCCGGCAGGGCCTGCATCATGCGCGAGAGGTCGATGTCACTCTCGACTTCGCTCACCACGGTGGCTGCGCTGGATTCACTTTGGGCGTAGGCGGCGCTGATGCGCTGGCGCAGCACGTCGGCCTGTTCGGCCCGAACCGCGCGCACCGGAAACTTGCGCATGACTTCGCCCACCGCACTGGCGGTCTCGACCGAGTCCAGCGCCTGCAGCCACAATGTCAGCGTGTTGTCTTGGTCTTCGAGCAGCAGTTGCTGACTGCGCGCAAAGGCGTAGGGAAGGAGGTAGTGCGCAGCTTGGCTCATGGTGCGTGCAGGCTACTTTTTCGGGGCGGGCGCTGGCGTGGGGGCCGCAGGTAATACCGGTGCCTCGTTTACGGGCACCGAAGAGCTAGGCTCTGGCTGGGCCTGTTGTTGGCCCGAGCGCATCTGCTCGTAGCGGTCGAGCGAGAAGGAATCCGACGAAGCTGCGTCGCGCAAGACGACCGGACGCAAGAACACCATCAAGTTGGTTTTCTTACGGCTTCGGGTCTCACCCTTAAACAGGTTGCCAAACAAGGGAATGTCGGCCAAGCCAGGGACCTTTTCTTGGTTGCCCGCGTACTCGTCGGAGAGCAGCCCTCCCAGCACGACGATGGAGCAGTCCCCTACCAGCACGTTGGACTCAATGGAGCGTTTGTTGGTGATCAGGCCTGAAGGGGAATTCACGGAGGAGGCTTGTACGCTGGAGACCTCTTGGAAAATGGTGAGCTTGACGGTGCCGTTTTCACTGATCTGGGGCTTGACACGCAGCGTCAAACCCACATCTTTGCGCTCAATTGTTTGGAACGGATTGACTGTACCGCCCGAGGCTCCTGTATTGGTAAATTGGCCAGTGACAAAAGGCACGTTTTGGCCGATGACGATTTTTGCCTCTTCGTTGTCGAGTGTCAGCAAGTTGGGCGTCGACAAAATATTGCCGTCGCCATTGGCCTGCAGGTAGCGGGCTAAAAATCCCAGCACATACACGCCGTTGGTCTGGTGGGCGACACCGATATTCAGCCCGGTGGAGGGCGCCACAGTGCCCGATGCAGCGCCGGTGGCCAGCTTGATCAGGTTGGCGCCGCCGATGCTGAAGTTGGTTCCCAGAATACCGATGTTGGAGTCACCATTGTTGCCGGCAGCGCCTTGCCACTGGATGCCAAATTCAGCCGCCTTGTCGGCGTTGACTTCAGCGATCAGGCTCTCTACAAACACCTGCGCACGCCGCGCGTCCAGCTTGTCGATCACCGCGCGCAACTGGCGGTACTGGGGTTCGGGGGCTGTAATGATGAGCGAGTTGGTTGCCGCATCGGCCTGGATCTGACCACCCGTTGAGCTGGCCGCTGGTGCTGTTGATGCGCCGGGTGCCCCGCCAGGGCCGGGCGGCGCGGGTGCTGCAGCGGCCTGGCCTGCACTGCCCGCGCTGGCCATGGCCGCACGCAAGGTCACGGCCAGCTTGGTGGCGTCGGCATTTTTGAGGTAGACCACAAAGATGTTACCGCTGGCGTCTTCGGATGCCGGTTGGTCCAGCTTGGCGATCAGCGAGCGGGCCAAGGCCAAGCGCGTTGGGTTGGCGGCACGCAAAATCAGGGCGTTGCTGCGCGGCTCGGCGATGACTGCGGTCTTGAAAGAACCGTCGCCACCGCCAGGGGCGCCGCCGGGGGCACCGCCACCCGACTCCAGCAAACGCAGCACCAGGGGACCCAGGTCGCCTGCGACGGCGTGTTTGAGGGGAATGACCTCAATGTCCGTGGCATTGGAGACGTCCATAGCCGTCACAATCTTTTCAATGCGCCGCAGGTTGTCGCCGTAGTCGGTAATGACCAGCGAATTGTTGTTCGGGTTGGCGTTGATCGTGTTGTTGGGGCTGATCAGGGGGCGCAGGATGGGCAGCAGGTTGTTCGCGTAGTCAAACCGCAGCGGGATGATCTGGGTGGCGATCTGGTTGCCGGCCGCAGACTTGCCAAGGGGAACCGACTCGACTTGCAGCTTGGCATCAGCCTCGGGTACGAGCTTGTCCAGCCCGTCGGATTGCACCACGGTAAAACCCTGCAGCCGCAAGACCGAGCGGAACTGGTGGTAAGCCAAAGCGGGCGATACGGGCGCGTCGGTTATCAGGGTAATCGTGCCCTTAACGCGTGGGTCAACCACCACGCTGCGCCCGGTCAGGGTGGCCATGGTGCGGGCCACGGATTCGATTTCGGCGTTGACGAAATTGAGCGTGATCGGCTGGCCGCGTTTGACGGTGGTGGGGGATGTGTTTGCCCCCAGAGCCGGCCCTTTAACCGCCGGCTGGGCGTGCAAATAAGATGGAAATAGTGCGCTAGCCCCCGCCAATAGTGCGCAAGCAGCTATAGAAAAAATAGCAATCGGGGATGGCTTAAAAGGGATATTGTGCATGCGGTGTGTACCCACGGTTAGCCCACGGTGATCGTGGAGCGGGCGCCATCGCGCCGGCCAATAATATTGAGGAGGTTTGACAGCGCCTCTACCCGACCGGGGCTGGCGCTGGCTTCACCCTTAAAGCGCAAGGCGCCTCCGATCCATTGCCCCTGGCCGTTGAGCTGTAAGCTGCCCTCGACCGTGCTGAGCTGAAAACTCGGTGCCGCGCCACCCGCCAAGTTGACCCGATAGCTGCCCATGGGCACCAGGGTGGAGAGCCGGGTGGAGATTTGGACGGCGTCCAACTGCAGGTCTCCCATCAGCAACGGACGGCCATCGACCCACTGCACGCCCAGTTGGTGGGTGGCAACGGCCAGTTGACCCTGCGGGCGAATGGTGTTCCAGGGGGTTCCCAGGCCTGTCAGCAGGGCGGCGGGCCATTCGGATTGGCTGTTGGTCAAAGTGGCCGTTATGGGCTCGTTACCCAGCGCGGTGATTTTTAAGGCCAAGGGCTCGCGGGTGCAGCAATCAGCAACAATATGCGCCGTGCCTCCGCGCCAGATGGGTCGCAAGTGCCAGCTAACACGCCCAGGCAAAGCCACGGCGTCTGAGCTGCCGACTCCGCCGGTTAATACCAGCTGCGCTGACCCGTCCCAGATGCTGCCACGCGGGTCAAACAATTGAATGCGGCCGCCACTGGCCTGCTCGATCGTGCTGGTCAACCAGCGTGCAGGCGCCATCACCACTGGCACCACGATCAGGCCGAGCAATGCACCCATTGCAGCCCACACCCATGGGGACCGTGATGCGGGGGCTTGCGCTATGCGTTTCATTGCGTCTGCCGCCCGGGAAGGCTCATGAGTACGACGCCATTCCAAGCGGCTTGGCTGTCCGCGCTAGAGCGACTCAACTGTGCCTCGATGGGGACTGAGCGTGCGTTGATACGGGCCTGCACAAACCACTGCGCCAGCACGTCGGCTGGCACGTCCCGCAGTGTGATGCTGGCGTGTTCGGTGGTGTTGGTCATCTGCGCACGCGCGCCCAGGGTTTGCTGTGTGGCCGCGTCAAGGGCCTTGAGTGCAGCATCAAAATTGAGGGCGGGCTGCTTTTGCAAGGCCAGCGCCTCGGACTCCATCTTTTGCATCTGCTGCATCTGCGCACCCAGTGCCTTGGCCTGGGCGTCGGCGGTGCGCAAGGTGGCCCGCGCGGGTGCCAGCAGTTGCAGCCACACAATGGCAAACACCAGCAGCGCGGCAATAAGGGTGATCATTTGGCGCTCTTGCTCAGCCAACTGGCTCCAGCGTTCCTTCAGCGGCGCGAGGGTCTCTTTTATAGTCATGGTCGGCGCTCTTGCTTGATGCTGAGGTTGTCGCCATCCCAGCGGGCGGCATAACCTTGGGTTTGCAGGCGCGCGACCACCTCGGTCAGCGCTGGAGCGGCGGGGTCAAGCCCCTTCAATAATACTTCATTTGCTATAAATTGAATAGCTGCTGGCGCAGGAGCTGCGGGGGCTGCAGCTTGATATTGCCCCAAAATAGTCTCCATGTCGTTGCCAGCCGCCGCGCCACTTGCGCGCTGCAGGTCGGCGAGGGCGCGGGCCATTTGCAAGGGCGCATTCACCACGACCCGCACGTCAGGAAAGGTGCTGGTCAACATGCTGTCCATGGCACTGCGCTGCGCCCGCTGTGCCGACTGCTCGCGCCAGGCCCACGCCTGGAGCCCAATCAGGTTGAGCACCAGCACCGCCACGGTGGCCCAGCGCGCCGCGCGCCACTGTGGGCCGCTGCGTAAGGCATTACCAAGTGCAGAAAAGTGTTTCATCACCCGCGTGCGGCGGTTGCGCAGCAATTCCAGTTGCGCCAGGTCCCATGCGGTTTGGGCCGCGATCACAGCCCGCTGGTTGTGGTTTTGTAAATCGACGCGGCCGCTAAAGTGCAGCTCAGCCACCGCTGCCACGGCGGGGTCGGTGGTGACCGCCTCGCTGGCATGGTGGGCGTCGGGGGGTAGCACTTGGCCGGTGGGCGCGTCGGACAACGGAACACGGGTTACCCCGTTAGGGCCACTGGTGGTCAAGCGCGCGTCGCCGGCGGTGCCGGTGATCCACAGCGTGACAGCCGCCGGGTCTGAGGCCAGTGGGGGCGCAACTTCAGGGACGATACGGGTCGGCGCCAATTGCGCCTGCTCCAGTGCTGTGATCCAGTTGTGCAGCCAAGTGCGGTTGCACACGCTAACCCACACGGGTGCGCCCGATTTGGCGCCAGGCTCTAGTGCAAAGTGAAGCTGGGCAGGGTCGTCGAGCAAGCGGTCTTCCATCAATCCGTCGAGCACGGCGCGCAGGCGCGTGGTGTCGGCGTCAGAGAAAAAATTGCGGTCCAACGTGCCGCGTGGCAGCTCGATTCGGTGCCATGACAGATGTTGCGTGGGTACCACGACAACCACCTCTGCGCCGGCTGGCGCGTTCAAAACTGATAGCGCGGTCTCGCTGTGGTGCGCCACTGTCAGCCCATCGTGGGTCACCGCGCAGTGGCACAACGCCGCTGGCGCAGGGAGCGATTCAGGGAGAGTGATGATCAGCGTGGTCATGGGTGCATAGGGCGAGGGATCATTGTAGGGTGCTCTCCCCTAAAGGTGGTGCAACATTGGTGCGCCATAGGGTTTTCACATCGAGGCCGTCGCGGTAAACCACCGACTGTTGTTGCACCACCGTTTGGTCTTGACGCTGGCGACCTTTGACCAAAAAGTAACGCGAGTTGACGCTGTGGTGTGCGTCTGCCAGCGGGTCTGCGGCGCTGCCAATCAGTTTGTTGGCGTCGTCCAGGGTTTTGAAGTGGGCCGCCTTTCGGGTATTGACCAGCGCTTGCGCGCGCGCCATGTCCATGCGGGGACTACTGGCGTATAAAACGTTCACGCTGGCCGTATTGATGTTGACGGTGGTGCGCTGCGGCAGCCAAATAATAAAGGGCTCTAGGGCAACCAGCGTGGGCGCAGACAGGCCCAGCCAAGCCAAATGCTCTACCCGCTGCGGCGGCAGCGGTGTGAGCGGCGACACTGGTTTTGCGGGTGTGCCGATGGCTTGCGACTGCAGGAGGTTGTTGGCCAGCAGGTCGAGTTCTGCGGGGGGCAGGCCCAGCACTTCAAAGAGTTTGGCAAAGGCCTTCAGGTCAGGATCTGAAATCTTGCCGCCATCGACCAGGTTGTAGACGTTCATGCGCGCCTGCAAGTCGGCAATATTGCCGGACAAAAACACCTGGCTGGCATCGTCGGCTTCTGCATCGGTGGCGCTGCCGTTGCCGTCGGCGGCCAAAAAGGTCGACAAGCGGGCTTCTTCGAGGGGAATCGCCCAGGGCTCGGCCAAGTGGTCGGCGCCGCCGGAGCGGGCGTCTTCGCGCAAGATCAGCCGCGCCCAGTCCAGCGCGCCGGTGAGTACCCACTGCGCCTGCAGGTGCATGCGTTCTGCGCTCTCGACCTCGGCATTGCGCCATTGGCGCCAGAGACCAGCGGCGGCTAGGCTGGCAACCAGCGTTACGGTCAGCATGGCAGCCAACAAAGCGGCGCCGCGCTGCGAAATAGGGGTCCTTCGGGTCATGGCCGTCCCGGCCCCACGCTGGCGCGCACCCAGTCACGGGTCAGGGTGCCGCTGACGGAGTCGCCCGCCGGTAAGGTGATGGTCAGGCGCACGCCCTCAATCACGTTGGGCGCTGGCTTTGGCACTGGGGGGGCGTTGGCCGGTACGGGCGTTGCGGGCGCTGGTGGTGCCGTGTCGGCGGCGGTGGCTGCGGCCCAGGCCCCATTGCGGAAATACAGCACGCTCCACTGGTCTAGCGGTGCAATGCTCACCTCAAATCGGCGCTCTAAGTCACCTGGGTTGGTCGCCCACTGGGTGGCGCGGGCCAGGGCCGTTTGCAGCGCGCCCTGTGTGGTTAGCGGCGGTGACTGCCAGCGCAGCCATTGACCAACGCCGTCCACCGTGCGCTGGGCCCAGGCCACTACCAGCAGACCATCACCCGGGGCAGCCGTGTTGTTGCGCACGATTCGAAGGGCGCGGCCATCCCAGTCCAGGCTTGGCACCGAATCGAGTTGCACCTGGGCGTCGAGGTCGGCGGCCCACTGGGCCAAGCCGGCTTGCAGCGTCAGCAGCGCGTCGCCGCGCCGCTCGATCTGGGTTTGTGCGCGGGCCATCGCGTCAAGTCCCCGCCAGCTCACCACCGTCATCATCGCCATGATGGCCAGTGCCACCAGTAGCTCGATCAGGGTAAAGCCGCGCGCACTGCGCCGCGCGGCGGCCATTGTGGAATGGCGTAGAGCGCTGCGCATCAGAAGCGGCCCACCACGGTTGACAGTGCCAGCATCCGCACGCCCGCGTCTGACACTTCGGCCTGCACCCGCGCAAAATTGGGGTTGGGGGTGGGGCGCACCGACAGGTGCACGTCCAGCGTGCGATCGGCCTGGGTGCAGGTGGTGTTCTCGTCACCTACCGAGGGCATCTGGCGCGCCAGCCGTACGGCCACCAGGGCGTTTTCGGCACACAACTGCGCCAGTAAAATACTGGTTTGGCGCTCGGCATTGCGCGTCAGTGCACCGGTGGCCCGCGCGCCCGCGCCCAGGGCCAGCGCCACAATAGCCAGTGCAACCAGAATCTCGATCAGCGTAAAGCCGCGGTCCCGCGCGCGGGTGGGCGTGGAGGGTCTCATGGTTGGGCGGCCGTTGTAGCGTCGGTGTCGCGCACCGCAAAGGGCCGCACGCCATCAGTGGCCAGCGTCAGGCGCTGCGCCGGGTTCGAAATGGAACGCAGTTGAATACTCTGCGGCCCGATGATGGGCTCGGGCCCCAGCACAATAGGCTTGGACTCCGCCTGCACATCGGGGCTAACCCAATGTGTGGGTAGGGACGCTGCGGCAGCGCCTTCAAATACAAAACCGGTCTCAGTGGTCCGCCAGCGGATGGGGCTGGCACTCATGCGGGATTGGGCGCGCGCAGACTCCAGCAGGGCGCTCAGGCGCTGGGCCTCGCGCTCTAGTGTGGTGGTGGCGCCGTCACGCATGGACAAGGCCACCCCCGCAGTTGCCAAGGCCATGATGGTAATCACCACCATCAGCTCTAACAGAGTAAAGCCCCGATTGCGTGCGGGCAAGCGGACGCTAGTCCCAGCTGCCGATGTCTGCATTTTTTCCTTCGCCGCCGGCCTGGCCGTCGGCACCAAAGGACAGCACATCAATCTCACCGCGAATGCCCGGGTTCATGTACTGGTAGGGGTTGCCCCAGGGGTCTCTGGGCAGCTTGTCAATATAGGGTTTCCAGTTGCCGGGAATGGGGCCGGCGCTGGGTTTGGCGATCAAGGACTGCAGCCCCTGTGCGCCAGTTGGGTAGCGTTGGTTGTCCAACCGGTAGAGCTTGAGGGCCGCCATCAAGTTGTTGACATCGGTTTTGGCTGCGGTGACGCGGGCATCGTCGGCGCGGTCCAACACATTGGGGACAATCAAGGCCGCCAGCGTGCCAATGATGACCAGTACCACCATCAATTCAATGAGGGTAAAACCGCGGGAAACATGGCGTTGAACAAAACGAGAGCTGGGCATACAAAAACGTGGTTGGTGGTTGATGGGCGGGTCCATCATAATCGCGTCATGCAATCTAACCTAAACAGTGTCTGGGCAGTTCGGTTGGTCACTTTTGCGGTGGCCGCTGTGGCCGCGGCCAGCGCCGCCTACTGGGGCTTGAAAGTCTGGAACGCAAGCCACGTCTCCCGGGCCGGCACTGCGGCCATTGCCAGTGCGCCGCCGCTGGACCCTCAGGCCTTGGCCAATGTCCTGGGCGGCGGATCTGCCGCGCTAACGCCGCAAGCTGGGTCGGCGGCCGTAGCCAACACCCAGTATGTATTGCAGGGCGTTGTGGCCGACACGCAAAGTGGTGGCGCTGCGCTGATCGCGGTGGACGGCAAGCCGGCCAAGCCCTTTCGGGTGGGCGCTGCGGTCGACGGCGGTTTGGTTTTGCTATCGGTCTCTGGGCGCCAAGCGGCGTTGGGGCCGGGCTTGGATGGCCCGGCTACCGTAGAGTTAGAGCTGCGCCTGCCTGACAAGTAAGCTGCGATGGGGTTGATTCCCCGCCTGTGTTTTCGGTAAGGCCCCGAGCGCGCCCTTAGCAGGCGCAGACCGTGGGTGGTCTTGCGAACCCATTTTCAAAAATTGTTCAGATCAACGCCCAGTTTGGCTGCGGCGGTTGTAGCCATTTTTCATACTACTTGCATACCCCATGCAGTATGTATATACTGCACACAGTATGTAGGAGTTCCGTATGAACCGTTTCCTTGTTTCCCGCTTTTTCCACCTTCAGACCCCGAGCCAAATCGGGGGCGCTGTGCTGATGTCCTCTGCGCTCGCCATGGGTTCTGCCTTGGCGCAGGCGCCTGCCGTTCCTACCCAAGTGGTGCAAGCTGCGTCGGTCGGTTCGGCTTATGTGCTTGATGGCGTGGTTGAACCCGTGCGCCAAAGCACAGTCGCTGCGCAGGCCTCCGGGCGCATTGCAACTCTGTTGGTCAGGGCAGGGGACACCGTGCGTGCCGGGCAGGTCTTGGCCACCATCGATGACCGCGAGGCCAGCGCCGGTTTGCAACGCAGCCAGGCCCAAGTGAACCAAGCCGATGCCGAGTTGCGCAACGCCCAGGCCAACCTAGAGCGCACGCGTGATCTGCAGGGCAAAGGCTTTGTCAGCAAAGCCGCGCTGGATACCGCCGCCACCCAGCGCGAAGGCGCGCAGGCCCAACGCGACCAGGCCGTAGCCGGTGCACGCCAATCGGGCCTGTCGCAAAGTTTTACCCGTGTCACCGCGCCCTTTGATGGCCGGGTGTTGCAAACCTTGGCCGAGGCGGGTGACTTGGCTGTGCCCGGCAAGCCGTTGCTGACCCTGTTTGCGCCGACGCCCCTGCGCGCTACTGTGCAGGTGCCTGCGTCACGCGCCCAAGCAGCACGCGGTGCTAGCCAAGTCGTGGTGCAGGTCGATGATGGCTCTGGCACTTTGCGCGCCATCACCCCGGTTGGCCGCGTGGTGGTTCCGTCATCAGACCCCGTGTCACAAACCACCGAATGGCGTCTGGACTTGGCCCCGGCCGATAGCGCCAACCTGCTGCCGGGCCAACAAGTGCGCGTGCGTTTTACGCTGCCGCAAACCGATACCGCGACCCAGCTTTTGCTGCCACAGGCGGCCATCGTGCGCCGGGGTGAGCTGACGGCGGTGTATGTGGTCGCCAATGGCGCCTTCTCGCTGCGTGCCGTGCGTCTGGGTGCAGACCGTGGCGCTGAGGGTGTCGAAGTGCTGGCGGGTATCAAGAGCGGTGACGCGGTTGCGTTGGACCCCAACCGTGCCGGTTTTGCCAATGCGGCGCCTGCCGCACCGACGGCACCTACGGCACCAACCGTGAAGTAAGCCCCCATGCGCACTAATCAACAACCACTGGGTATTTCGGGTCGCATTGCAGCGGCCTTTCAGGCCAACGCGCTCACGCCCTTGTTGGCGTTGGTCGCGTTACTGCTGGGTATTTTTGCGGTGATGGTGACCCCGCGTGAAGAAGAGCCGCAGATCAACGTCACCATGGCCAATGTGATGATTCCCTTTCCGGGAGCCAGCAGTGCCGATGTGCAAAACATGGTGGCCCGCCCGGCGGAGCAGGTGTTGGGGCAAATTGCCGGCATTGAACACACCTACTCGGTAGCGCGGCCCGGCATGGCCTTGTTAACCGTCCAGTTCAAAGTGGGCGTTCCTCGCACCGAGGCTTTGGTGCGCTTGTACGACGTGCTCAACGCCAACCAAGACTGGCTGCCGCGTGATTTGGGTGCTATGGCGCCTATCGTCAAACCGATGGGTATTGACGATGTGCCCGTGGTGGCCGTCACGCTGTGGAGCAAAGACGCTTTGCCGGCCGTGGATCTGGAGGCCGTCGCCCATTCGCTCGAGGTGGAGTTCAAGGCGGTAGCCGGTGTGCGTGCGGTGCAAACCATTGGCGCACCCGGCCGCGCTATCCAAGTGGTGGTGGACCCCGCGCGCCTGCGCGCCCGTGGCATTGATTTACTCACCCTGCAAAAAACTGTGTCTGCCGCCAACTTTGGTACACCGGCTGGTGCCGTTCTGCAACCCCAGCAAGACGGTGGCGCCCAGATGCTGACGGTGGATGCAGGCGAGTTTTTGCGCAATGCAGAGGATGTGGGCGACTTGGTGGTGGGTGTCAGCGGCAACAAGCCCGTCTTCTTGCGCGATGTGGCGCAGGTCAAGGCCGGCACCCAGCAAACGAAGCGCTATGTGTGGTTTACACCCGGTGCTGCCAACACGGCTGTAGCCCACGCCGATGCGCCCGCGGTTGAAAGCTCACAGCCCGCCTCCGCCTCCGCTTCTGTGGGGCAGTCGTACCCTGCAGTCACCATCAGCATCACCAAAAAGCCGGGTGAAAACGCGGTGGACGTGTCGCGCGCCGTGGCCGCACGCCTGCAATCGCTGCACAACACGCTGATCCCGGCGGGTATTGAAGCCACCGTCACCCGTGACTACGGCGAGACCGCTGCCGAGAAAGCCAACAAGCTCATTCAAAAGCTCGCCTTTGCCACCGGCTCGGTGATCCTTTTGGTGGGTTTTGCGTTGGGCCGGCGCGAAGCCATCATCGTCGGCGCGGCGGTGATTTTGACGCTGACCGCAACCCTGTTCGCGTCGTGGGCATGGGGCTTTACCTTAAACCGGGTGTCGCTGTTTGCGCTGATCTTCTCGATCGGTATCTTGGTAGACGATGCCATCGTGGTGGTGGAAAACATCCACCGCCACCAGCAGTTAGAGCCCGGCGCGTCGCTCAAAGACATCATTCCCCGCGCGGTGGACGAGGTGGGCGGCCCCACCATTTTGGCTACCCTGACCGTCATTGCAGCGCTGTTGCCCATGGCCTTTGTGTCGGGTTTGATGGGCCCGTATATGAGCCCCATCCCTATCAACTCCAGCTTGGGTATGGCCTTGTCGTTGGCCATTGCGTTCACGGTGACCCCGTGGCTGGCCTTGAAGGTCATGCGTGAGCATGGACCGGCGCATGGTCATGAACATGGTCCTGCCGCCCCAGCCGCTGCCCCGTCACGCACCCAGCGCATTTTTAACACCATCCTCTCGCCCTTTTTGAACAGCGCACGCAAGCGCTGGATGCTGCTGGGCGGCATTGTGGTGGCCCTGTTGCTGTCTGCGGGATTGGCACTGCTGCCCACGACGTTTGTTGGGGTGGTCATGAAAATGCTGCCGTTCGACAACAAGAGCGAATTCCAAGTGGTGGTTGATATGCCTGCGGGCACGCCTTTAGAAGACACCGCTGCCGCCTTGCAAGACCTGGGCGCCTTTTTGGCCCAGCAGAAAGAGGTGCGCAATCTGCAGGCTTACGCAGGCACCGCTTCGCCCATTACCTTCAACGGTTTGGTACGCCAGTACTACCTGCGCGCCGATGCCGAGCAGGGTGATTTGCAAGTCAACCTGGTTGACAAACACCAGCGCAGCGAAAAGAGCCACGCCATTGCCCAGCGCCTGCGCCCCGCGCTGGAAGGCATTGGTGCTAAGCACCATGCCCGGGTTAAAGTGGTCGAGGTGCCGCCAGGCCCCCCTGTGATGTCGCCCTTGGTGGCTGAGGTCTATGGCCCCGACGAAGCAGGCCGCCAGCAACTGGCCAAGCAGGTGGCGCAGGCCTTCGGGTCAACTGCGGACATCGTGGGCACCGATACCAGCCTGCTGGCAGACGCACCCCGTGCCACGCTGCAGGTGCGCCGCCAGCGCGCAGAGTCGCTGGGCATCCCCGTAGCGGCTATTGCGCAAACCGTGTCCTCGGCGCTCTCTGGAGTGGATGCTGCCTACTTACATGACCAGCAGTCCAAATACCCCGTGCCAGTGCGTATTCAGCTGCCGCTGGAGCGCCAGGTGGGGCTAGACGCCTTGTTGGCGCTGCCCATGCGTGCGGCCAACGGCCAGCTGGTGCCTTTGTCAGAGTTGGTGCAGGTGCACAGCGGTGTGATCGACAAACCGCTCTACACCAAAGACCTGCAGGGCGTGAGCTACGTGGTGGGTGATATGGCGGGCAAGTTGGATTCCCCCTTGTATGGCCTGTTTGCCATTCGCTCGACCTTGCAAAAAATGCAAGAGTCTGCCAACGCTGCATCAGGCGCATCCAGTGAGTATTGGATCCACCAGCCGACCGACCCCTACAAAGGCTACGCGCTGAAGTGGGATGGCGAATGGCAAATCACGTATGAGACGTTTCGCGACATGGGCGCCGCCTACGGCGTGGGGCTGATCTTGATCTACCTGTTGGTGGTGGCCCAGTTTCGCAGCTACCTCACGCCGCTGGTCATCATGGCCCCTATTCCGCTGACCATCATTGGTGTGATGCCCGGCCACGCCTTGCTGGGTGCACAGTTCACCGCCACCAGCATGATCGGCATGATCGCTTTGGCCGGCATCATTGTGCGCAACTCCATTTTGCTGGTGGACTTTATTGAACTGCAAGTGCGCACCGGTATGGACTTCAAGCAAGCGGTTTTGCAGTCGGCCATCGTGCGGGCGCAGCCCATTGTGCTGACCGGAGTGGCCGCCATGATTGGTGCGTTCTTCATCTTGGATGACCCCATTTTTAATGGTTTAGCCATCGCGCTGATCTTTGGCATTTTGGTGTCCACCATGCTCACGCTGGTGGTTATTCCGGTCTTGTACTACGCCCTATATCGGCGCCGTATGGAGTCGCGCGCAAGCGCGAACACTGTCCCGGCCAATCCCGGCCCCCCTGTCGAATCCTAATCAAGGAGACCTAAAAATGGCACACATTGTGATTGTCGGAGCCGGTATCGGTGGTGTACCCGCCGCCTACGAAATGCGCGAAGCCTTGGGCAAGGAGCATCGCGTCACCGTGGTGAATTCGACGGACTACTTTCAGTTTGTGCCCAGCAACCCCTGGATTGCGGTGGGCTGGCGCCAGCGCGACCAGATCACCCTGCCGATCGCCCCTTATCTGAAGCGTAAGGGGATTGACTTCATACCCAAGGGTGTGACCCAGATCGACGCCATAGCCAACCGGCTGACATTGGACGGCGGCGACACGTTGGACTATGACTACCTGGTGATCACCACCGGCCCCAAGTTGTCATTCAACGAGGTGCCGGGTGCGGGGCCTGCAACATCGGGCGGTGGTGGCTTCACCCACTCGGTCTGCAGCGTGGACCATGCACAAGAATTCTTCAAAGACTATGAAGCGTTTTTGAAGAATCCCGGCCCGGTGGTCATTGGTGCCATGCCCGGTGCCAGCTGCTTTGGCCCGGCGTATGAGTTCGCCTTTATTCTGGATACCGACCTGCGCAAGCGCAAGCTGCGCAACAAGGTGCCCATTACCTACGTGAGCAGCGAGCCCTATATCGGCCATTTGGGCCTAGGCGGTGTGGGCGACAGCAAGAGCATGTTGGAGTCCGAAATGCGCAACCGCGACATGAAGTGGATCACCAATGCCAAGACCACCAAGGTGGAAAACAGCAAGATGTTTGTGACGCAACTCGACGACTTGGGCAATGTGTACAAAGAGCACGAATTGCCCTTCAAGCTGTCCATGATGTTGCCCGCTTTCAAGGGCGTCGACGCGGTGGCGGCAGTACCCAATTTGTGTAACCCGCGCGGCTTTGTTTTGATCGACGAGTTCCAGCGCAGCAAGGCCTATCGCAACATTTTCTCGGCCGGCGTGTGCGTGGCCATCCCGCCAGTAGAGGTCACTCCAGTGCCCACTGGCGTGCCCAAAACCGGCTACATGATCGAGAGCATGGTGGGCGCTATCGTGCACAACATTGCTGCCGATCTGGCGGGCAAACCGGCTGAGACCAAAGCCACCTGGAACGCCATTTGCCTGGCCGACATGGGTGACACCGGCGCGGCCTTTGTGGCGCTGCCCCAGATACCACCACGCAACGTCAACTGGTTCAAAAAGGGCAAGTGGGTGCACTTGGCCAAGATCGCGTTTGAAAAATACTTCATGCGCAAGATCAAGACCGGAAATTCAGAGCCGGTGTACGAGAAATATGTGCTCAAGGCCCTGGGCATTGCCCGCTTGATGGACCCCAAGTAAGCACCCTGCATTTGTTTCAATTTTTTAACCTTCAAGGAGTATTTTTATGACCGTTCAACGTTACATCGTCGTTTTTGCCGGCCTGTTCATCCTCATTTCCTTGGCCCTGGGGGTCGAGGGCAGCCCGCTGTTCGTCAGTAAATGGGCGCTGGCGTTCACCGCGTTTGTGGGGGTCAACCTGTTCCAGTCCGGCTTTACCAACTTTTGCCCGCTGGGTATCATTTTGAAAAAGCTGGGCGTGCCCGAGTCCAAAATCGGCTGCGCCAACTAACCGGAGACCACCATGAGTGAGTCGACCGTCCACATCCAGCTTAAGCAGCGCAAAGACTACCAATTTGACATCGCATTCGGTGGCGACGTGCCCAGCATCATGGGCGACGAACCCGCTCCGCTGGGCAGCGGCCAGGGGCCCTCGCCGGTGCAGTTTTTGGCAGCGGCGGTGGGCAATTGCCTGTCTGACTCCTTGCTGTTTGCGCTGCGCAAATTCAAACAAGCGCCCGAGCCCATTACCTGCGACGTCACCGCCGAAGTGGGGCGTAGCCCCGAGGGCCGTGTGCGCGTGCTCACCATGCGCGCCGTGCTGACCCTAGGCGTGCCTGGCGCGTCGCTAGAGCATTTGGACCGCGTGCTCAGCCAGTTTGAAGCCTTCTGCACCGTCACCCAAAGCGTGGGCCAGGGCATTCCGATCACCATCGAGGTGCTTGATAGCCTGCAGGTCAAACTCAAGTGAAACCGAGCGCGCCTAACCCCGGTCGTGCAAAGGAAGTGATATTTGGCGAAAATGGGGTCCATGAATCAACCCCGTACCAAGGTGGCCCTGTGACCGTACTGACCAAAACCGAAGCCCGCACCGATGTGCTCAACCGCCTGCGCCGCGCAGAGGGGCAAATCCGCGGCATCCAGCGTATGGTGGAAGAGGGTGAGAGCTGCCTCAAAATCGGTCAGCAGTTCTCCGCCGTGCGCAAGGCGCTAGACAGCACTTATCTGCGCATGACGGTGTGCTTTATGGAGCAAGAGCTGGAGGCGCGCTTTCAGCCCGACCCCGCGCAGCAAGAAGGACTGGACCTGATGCTCAAGGACATGGAGACCATGCTGGCGCGTATGGGTTGATTTTGCTATGAAGTAGTGAGCTTCTTGCGTAGCTCCCATATGGGCGAGAGGCCAATTTGGCTGCTAGTTTTGCCCGCCCACTGGAATGGGCGCGCACTCAGTGTGGGGGGAGCAAATGGGGTAGGTAGACGTTCACCAATTCGGTGACGACGCGCGATTGGAGCGCGTCTTTTCCGCGTTTGTACGGGTCTCGTCCAGCTTGCGTGGAAAGTGCTTGTTTGATGCGCGCAAAGTCCAGCGGATGCACCGTGCGCATCAGTGCCATCTCGCCGGATGTGGCCACCACCACCTGATCCATGCGGCGGGCAGATTGCAGCTTCTCCCCCATCGACACTTGTACTGCCCAACAATCGTCTTCTGCGTCGCTCATGCGCAGCGGATGGGGGTCTGAGTCTTTGGCCGCGCGTCGGATGATGTCGACCTCAAAGCCGTCTTTGTTTCGCGCAGTGTAAAGCTGGTCTTCCACCACTTCAAAGCTGGGGTCCACTTTGCGCAGCACGCCAATCAGGGAGCTGTCGAGCTTCTTCATCGCGGTGAAGAATGAAATGCGTTTGCGGGTGTCAAAAAGCATATCCACGTCGCGGGTGGACATGGCCTCTTGCGCAATGCGCACACCGGCGGCGGTTTCAAAGGCGTATAGGGCGTGGGTGCCGACGACCATAAAGTTTTCTTGCACACCCATGCTCTCCAGTGCGTTCAGCACACCAACCACTACATTCGGCACGCGGCCCACACGCAAGGCACGGTTCAAGCGCTGCTGCGTTGCTAACTGGGACTTCAATGCCTTCAGTCGCTCTTCTACAGATTGCTTGCGCGCCATGAAATTGGAGAAAATTGCCTCGGTTTCTGCACTGCGCTGACCAAGAGACTTTTGTGCACTGTTGGCCGATGTACGAACCAGCGTGGACTTGCCACGCAGGTCTCGCCAGAACATGCTGCCGCGTACGTCAGCCGCTGCTTTGGCGGCCTTGGCAGCCGCCAAAAATACCGTTTCCGCGTCAATAAACTGGCGCTTTTGGCTTTCTGACTGGTCAAGAAAGAAGTTGCTGCTGGGCATGTTCAATGTAATCTGAAATTTATTAATAATACATTGAACTTCTAATTAAATCATGTACTTATTTCAGCTACTTCCCAGAAGTTGTGCGCTATCGCGGGGGCGGCAGGTACGCCAGCCGCCAAACGCTAGACAGCACTTACCTGCGCATGACGGTGTGCTTTATGGAGCAAGAGCTGGAGGCGCGCTTTCAGCCCGACGCCGCGCAGCAAGAAGGACTGGACCTGATGCTTAAGGACAAGGAGACCATGCTGGCACGTATGGGTTGATTCGCGTGGTGGCGTTCACCCTATCGGTCAACTGGGGGCATTGCAGGCCGTTGTAGTTCGATGTGCCACACTCTGCACAAAGGATGCCATATGAAAAACGGGTACTTGGGATTGACACTTTTGGCTCTGGCTGCGTGTGGCGGGGCCGGGGGCTCCGACGGCGGCACCCCTTCGCAGCCTGCCACGGCCGCTGTGTTGGCGTCTGACCAGCTGGTGTTTGACTCAGACCGCAGCGGCAACCACGAAATATTCGTCATGAAGGCCGACGGCACGGGTGTTGCGCAACTCAGCCGAGACGCCCGCTTTGAGAATTGGTGGCCGCGTATCTCGCCTGACCGCAAGCGTATCTTGTTCTACCGCTCCCCGAAAGGAGACCCTGAAAACTACAGCCACGCCAGCCTGTGGAGCATGGCGGCCGATGGCAGCGGTGTCACCCAGTTGCGCGCAGCAGGCCAAGATGGCTGGACCATGCAAGGCCACGGCGAATGGTCGCCAGACGGACAGCGCATTGCCATGTTTGGCAGCGCCGGTGCCGCGCTGGAGCTGTTTGTGACCGATGCCCAAGGTCAAAACCCGGTCCAGTTCACACGCCGTGGCGGCGTCAATACCGACGTGTCATGGTCGCCCGACGGCAGTAAGTTGTTGTTCAACGGCTGCGCCGCAGCGGTGCTGCCGTGCACACCGCCCCAATACGAAATCTTCGTTATGCCAGCGGTACCCTTGGCAGCAGCCACCCAACTCACCCACGATGGCCTAGCGGACTACGACCCCTACTTTTCACCCGACGGCAGCAAGATTGCGTGGCTGGTGACGGTGGACCCGACCCGGTTCCCGATCAGTCCCAGTGTTTCGCTGGGTTCTTGGGCCATTCGCATGGCCGATGCCGATGGCAGCCACGCGGCTTTCCTCATCAACGACGGCAACATCAACAGCAAGCCCGCTTGGTCGTTGGATGGGCGCAGCCTGTTCTTTCACCGCATGGAGCTTGCGCCCCTAGTGGAAGGTAAGTTCGGCGTCTTTCGGATTGGGGCCGATGGCACTGGCCTGACCCGGCTGACTCCTGTGGGCAGCGGGGTAAATGAACATCCGTCGAACTGAAAAGGCAGGCCGCTTTTAGCGGCTAACCCACGTCGAATAGGCGCAAGCCGTCCGATGGCCCATCGCCAAAGGGCAGGCCCGTGCAACGTGGGCTGAGTGGATTGGACGGATAAACGGTTCACCGCACCTTGTTGTGAATGCTATCAAAAAGTGAGCTACTTGCGTACGTTCTACAAGGGCTAGAGGCCGATTATCTTTGAAGTTTGGTAACTACTCAGCTCCCAATGAGTCAGGCCATCGTCCGCTATGAAATAGTGAGCGACAATGCGTTGTAATGCCAAACCTGCCCGATCTCAGCCAACTTAGTCATGCGCAAAAGGACGAGTTGATCAGGATGCTATGG
>JBBRNS010000002.1:0-60803 GCA_038230175.1 Burkholderiales bacterium | reverse complement strand
GTGCATCTGAACAATACGGCCGATACGCTCTTTCTTGCCGCGAATCGGGTTGTAAACGCTGTCACCCTTTTGCAGGACGCCGGAGTAAACGCGCACGAAGGTCAACTGACCCACAAACGGATCGGTCATCAATTTGAACGCCAATGCGGAAAACTTCTCAGAGTCATCGGCTTTGCGCACAACGGGCTGATCATCTTCGTCCATGCCCTTGACGGGAGGAATATCAACCGGAGACGGCATGAATTCAATCACCGCATCCAACATACGCTGGACACCCTTGTTCTTGAACGCCGATCCGCAGTACATTGGCTGAATCTCGCTTGCGATGGTGCGGGTACGAATGCCGTGCTTGATCTCTTCTTCCGACAAGTCGCCTTCTTCAAGGTACTTGTTCATCAATTCTTCGGTGGCTTCGGCGGCCGCCTCGACCATCTTCTCGCGCCACTCTTTTGCCAACGCAAGGAGTTCCGCCGGAATCTCGCGGTAGTCAAACAACATGCCCTGAGACGCTTCATCCCAAATGATGGCCTTCATCTTGATCAGGTCAACCACGCCGGTGAAATTCTCTTCGGCGCCGATTGGGATCACCATAGGAACAGGACTGGCCTTAAGGCGCAGTTTCATCTGATCCACGACCTTGAAGAAGTTGGCACCAGTACGGTCCATCTTATTCACAAATGCCAAACGAGGCACTTTGTACTTGTTAGCCTGCCGCCACACAGTCTCTGACTGCGGCTGCACACCACCCACGGCGCAATACACCATACACGCGCCATCCAGCACGCGCATGGAACGCTCAACTTCAATCGTAAAGTCCACGTGTCCAGGGGTGTCAATGATGTTGATGCGGTGCTCAGGCAAGGACTTGTCCATACCCTTCCAGAAACAAGTGGTAGCAGCCGACGTGATCGTGATACCACGCTCTTGCTCTTGCTCCATCCAGTCCATGGTGGCCGCGCCATCATGCACTTCACCAATTTTGTGGTTCACACCGGTGTAAAAAAGCACGCGCTCTGTGGTGGTCGTTTTTCCGGCGTCAATGTGCGCAGAAATACCGATATTGCGGTAGCGCTCGATGGGGGTATGGCGGGCCATAAGGAATCCTTGGTTTATCTGTGTGTACGGGGCGCCAGACTGCACAGCCGAATGGGCCATGCAACCTGGCAGACGGAGCCTTTGTGGGGCCCGCGTCGTTACCGCTTTTAGAAGCGGAAGTGCGAGAAGGCCTTGTTGGCTTCGGCCATGCGGTGAACTTCGTCACGCTTTTTCATGGCGCCGCCGCGGCCTTCAGTAGCCTCCAGCAACTCGTTGGCCAAACGCTGGGCCATGGATTTTTCACCACGCTTGCGGGCCGCTTCCTTAATCCAGCGCATGGACAAAGCCAAACGACGGACAGGGCGCACTTCAACGGGCACCTGGTAGTTAGCACCGCCCACACGGCGGGACTTCACCTCAACCATGGGCTTCACATTGTTGATCGCAACAGTGAAAGCCTCGACAGGGTCTTTGTCAGGGTGCTTCTTCTCGATCAATTCCAAAGCACCATAAATAATGCGCTCTGCAACTGCTTTTTTTCCGCCTTCCATGATCACGTTCATGAATTTGGACAGCTCAACATTGCCGAACTTAGGATCCGGCAGAATTTCACGTTTAGGGACTTCGCGACGACGTGGCATATTTCACCTCTTAATTGCTTCAGTTGGCATCTTTTCAGACACCGCGAAAGTTATTCAAAACTTCCACTTACTCGACCCACACGAACAATTTCGCGCTTCGGGTCACTTCGCTGCATCACCGCGCCACGCGGGAAACAGCACCGACCAACTTTTTAAACCAGGGCTTTTGACCGTTGGTTCAGGTCAATTTACTTGGCCTTTGGCTTTTTTGCACCGTACTTGGAGCGCGACTGCTTGCGGTCTTTCACGCCTTGCAAATCGAGCGAACCACGCACAATGTGGTAACGCACACCGGGCAAGTCTTTGACACGACCGCCGCGAACCAGCACAACGCTGTGTTCCTGCAGGTTGTGGCCTTCGCCGCCGATGTAAGAAATGACCTCAAAACCGTTGGTCAAGCGCACTTTGGCAACTTTACGCAGAGCGGAGTTAGGCTTCTTAGGTGTAGTGGTGTAAACGCGGGTGCAAACACCACGGCGCTGCGGAGAGTTCTCCATCGCTGGACTCTTCGACTTGATCGTCTCGACCTGGCGGCCATGACGTACGAGCTGGTTAATGGTTGGCACTTAAGCCTCCTAATGAAAAAACGTCCCTAAACGTTTGAAACTAACAGAAAACGTGAATCCCTTCGGAATTTCCGAAAAGCCTTCTAATATACCAGAACAAGGGTTTCCCCGCAATCGATCCCGGTTCACAGGCAGCTTACCGCATCCGATGCGGGGTAAAACTACCGAATCCACAGGCGCAAGGCATCCCACGCGCGGCGCACGACACCGGCCTGACTCACGGATTCCAGCACCAACAAGGGCACATCGACCAGAGGCTGCCCTGCGACAGAAACCCGCAATACGCCGGCCTGCTGGCCTTGGACAAACGGTGCCACCATGGGCTCCGAGCGCAGGACCTGGGTACTGATCTTGCCCGCGTTCCCTTTAGGAACCGCAACGACGATGGCCTGGGGGCGACCCAGTTCGACGATCCCCGCAGACCCCTTCCACACCTTGGGGCTCACCACCGCTTGGTTGGCATCAAACAACTTGACCGCCTCAAAAGCGGTGAAACCCCAGTTCAGCAGCTTTTGGGCTTCGTTGGCGCGGGCATTCTCAGTGGCAGTGCCCAATACGATCGCCACAAGCCTTCGGCTCCCGGGTGCCGCTGGCACTTCGCTTGACTCTGCCGTGGCGGCCAAGTTGCGGAATGCGCGCTTGGCCGTGGCCACCATGCCATAGCCCGATGCGTCGGTGTATGCCGTCTCCAAACCATCCACCGTGGGGTCGCGCAGCAAGAGCAAGTTGCGGTTGCTGTCATTGGCCGCCGGCGTTCCGGGGTAGCGGTACGACTTGATCGCGTAGTAGGCAGCGTAGTCAGGGAAATCGATAAGCATCCGTGTGGCCAAAATACCAAGGTCTCGGGCGGTGGTCGTGTGGCCCGGCTCCGCCAAGCCATCGGCGTTTTTAAAAGTAGTCGATTGCATACCAAGGGCGTTTGCCTGCGCGTTCATCAAGAGGACAAAGCGCTCCGAAGTGCCCGCAACCGCCTCGGCCAAGGCCATCGTGGCATCGTTGCCCGAACGCACGACCATGCCTTTAATCAGATCCTCTACCGAAACCTGCATGCCGGTGTTAATGAACATACGCGAACCCGGCATTTTGGCGGCCCGGGCACTAATTGGCAGTGCCTGCTGCAAATCGAGCTTCCTGCTCCGCAAGGCATCAAAAACCAGGTAGGCCGACATGAGCTTTGTGAGGGATCCGGGCTCAACCGGCATACCCCCCTCTTTGGCGGCAAGGGTTTGGTTGGCTGTCACGTCCAGCAGCAGGTACGACCGCGCAGCAATCTCAGGCGGTTGCGGACTCTGCGCAATGGCGGAGGCACACACAAAAGCACAAAGGATGGTTAAGAGTAATTTCATGGCAAATGATTGCGCGATACGCTTTATGTCGGTTGGGCGGCTACGGCCTGCAGGTGGCGCACCACCAGACTACGCAGGAGCGTGAGCTGCCCGTGGAAAAAATGGGCCACTCCGGGGACCACGGTAACGGGCAAGGACTGCGGGCGCGCCCAGTCCATCACGTCGGTCAAGGGCACGGTATCGTCCTGCTCACCATGCAGCACCAAGGTCACCGCGTGCAGCGCATTCGGCACGGGCGCCACTGCAAACCGGGTGGCCGCCGTGCCCACCAAGATCAGGGCGCGCGGCGCCTGTGCGGCATCGAGGGCTTCCAAAGCGTGGCTCACCACCACCGAACCAAAAGAGAACCCGGCCAATGCCAATGGCGCCGGGGACGGGCCCGCTGTCTGGGCGATGACCGCCAGCAGGTCTTGCAACTCACCACGGCCCTCGTCGTACACCCCTTCACTGGCACCCACACCGCGGAAATTGAAGCGCACCGCGCGCCAACCGCACTGCACAAACGCACGGGCCAGGGTTTGCACCACTTTGTTGTCCATGGTGCCGCTATACAAAGGATGGGGGTGGGCAATCACCGCCACACCCTGCAGGATCGCACCCGGCGCCAGGGTCGGTTCATCGACCAGGGTTTCAATGGCGCCTGCGGGGCCTTGCAGCGTCAAACGCTGGGTTTGGGCATTCATGGTGATGCTATAAAAATAAGAGTAGCTTGCGCCCTGCTGGCGAGGGCCAGAGGCACTTTTTATTTAAAAATGGCGGCTTAGCGCCCGATATGGGGCGGCACCCGCAAGCGCTCCACGACCTTGCCATTCTTGAGGTGCGAATCCACGATCTCATCAATATCGTCTTGGTCTACATAGCTGTACCACACGCCTTCGGGGTACACCACTGCAACCGGCCCGCCGGCGCAGCGGTCCAGGCAGCCGGCCTTGTTGACACGTACTTTGCCAACGCCATCGAGCCCGGCCTCGCGCACGCGCTGCTTGCAGCGGTCAAACCCGTCCTGGGCACCGCGCACGGCGCAGCAGTCTTCGCCATTCTTGCGTTCGTTCAAACAAAAGAAAATATGGTGCTGGTAATAGGCGCCAGCGGCAGGGGCTTGCTCGGTCATGGGGGAGATTTTAGTGATGCAGGTCTCGCTGCCCGATTAAGGACAGCACATAGGCCAGCGTAGCATAGGGCCACAACCACCCCATCCACTGGGCCAAGCCGTGGAAACGAATAAATCGTCCCTGCTCCCAAGTTTGCAAGGTTTGGGCGAAGTAGGCCCCTTCCGGCGCCTGGTTCAGCACACTGAGGTACACCCCCAAGGCAAGTACCAGCAATGCCGCACTGGCACGCCAGGGCACAAAAGCCATCCCCACGGCCAGGCCTATTGCCACCAGCATGCCCGCCTGGGCCGGCAAGTCCAACCACGCCCAGGCGTGGGTCGGGCCCCAACTCAGCGCTGCTGACAGCGCCGTGGTGGCAACACCCACTGCCAGCGCGGTCGCAGCCATCACCGTACGCCGCCAGGGCACGCGAATGACACAAAAGCCCAGCAGACACGGAATCAACACCCCCAATGCCACACACAGCATCTCGGCCCCGGGCACCAAGGCCTGCAGCTCCACGCTGCGAACCGGCATCCATGCCAAAAAAGGCGTGTCCTCTAGGTAGGTCGACAAGACATCGGTCAACCGCTCCAGTACCTGGCCAAGGCCGAAAGGCACCGCCGGGGGGAACAGCAGCGCCATGGGCCACAAGGCCAGCAAAACAATGCCGCCACGGGCATCGGGCACAAACCAACGCGCACGCACACGGCTCCAGCGGTCGATGATGCCAAAACGCTCCATCAGCAGTGCGCCAACCGCGCCCAGCCCCGCGCCGGCCATATTCAACAATAGATCCTCACGTGAAGGGACCCGCGCCGGCAGGTAGGCTTGCAAAGACTCCATAACCAACGACAGCAGGCCTCCCACCAACAATGGCACCAACACCGCATGGCGCGTGCGTTGGGTGCGCAGGGCGCTGAGCGCCAACAAGCCGCCCAAGGGCAAGTAGCCCACAATATTGACCGACACGTCGAACCAGGTCCAGTAGTGGGCTGGCTGCGCAGTTAGAAAAAACCAGGGGGCAATGCCCTGGTCGCGCCAACCGGTGAATGGATACAAACTGGCATACACAACCAAGCCCGCGTACACCAGAGAGAGGGGCCAGGCTGCGGTTTTGTGCATGGCGGCAGTGCTAAAACGGCTTAACCACTACCAAAACAACCGCAACAACCAGCAGCAGGACGGGCGCTTCGTTGAACCAGCGAAACCAAACGTGGCCATGGGGGACGATGCCCGCTTCAAACTTCTTGAGCAATCTCCCACAGGCATGGTGGTAGCCCAAGACCAGCGCCACAACACCCAACTTGGCATGCAGCCATCCCTGCCCGCCGCTGCCAATGCCGTAACCCAACCACAGCCACAAGCCCAGAGCCACGGCGGGCACTGCCAGCAGCGTGGTAAACCGGAGCAGCTTGCGCGCCATCAACAACAATCGGTCGCGCTCGGCCAGCGAGGTGGGAGGCACCATAGCCAGATTGACAAAGATGCGCGGCAAGTAGAACAAGCCGGCAAACCAACTGGCGACAAAGACAATGTGGAAGGACTTGACCCAAAGCATGCACGCAGTTTAGGCCAAAAAAAACCCCGACACGAGGGTCGGGGTTGCAAGCCTATTTGCTGTCACACATCAAGGCCCTGCTCAGGGAGGAAAAGCAGGAGGTGGCGAACCACCCGAAGCGGAATTTACCAAAATTAGAGAGGCATGACAAGTATTTATTGCAAAAACCCTATTTATTTTCCGCGTAGGGGCGTGGCCGAGCCGCCCATTGGCCCCATCTGCGGAATAGTGCACAATTTTCGCTATGACTCCCTATGCCCCATACCCCCTTGGCCGCCCGCGCCGCTTGCGCCGCGACAGCTTCACCCGCAATTTGGTGCGCGAAAACACGCTCACGCCGCACGATTTAATCTATCCGGTTTTTGTGGTGGACGGCACAGGGCAGCGTGTGCCGATTGCCTCGATGCCGGGCGTTGAGCGCCTGAGCCTAGACCTGCTGCTGCCGGTAGCCGAAGAATGTGTGGCGCTAGGCATCCCGGTGATGGCGCTGTTCCCGGTGATCGACCAGTCGCTCAAAACCTACGGGGGCGAAGAGGCGATGAACCCGGACGGCTTGGTGCCCCGGGTGGTGCGGGCGTTGAAAAAAGAATTCCCTGAGCTGGGCGTCATGACCGACGTAGCGCTAGACCCGTTTACCAGCCACGGCCAAGACGGCCTGCCCGACAAGCGCCCCGGTGAGAACGGCTACATCCTCAACGACGAAACCGTGGCCGCACTGGTGCAGCAAGCCCTTACCCAAGCCGATGCAGGCGTAGACATCGTGGCACCCAGCGACATGATGGACGGGCGCATTGGCGCCATTCGCGCCGCGCTGGAAGCCAAAGGCCACATCCACACCCGCATCATGGCCTACAGCGCCAAGTACGCTTCGGCGTTTTACGGCCCGTTTCGCGATGCGGTGGGATCTGCCAGCAACCTGGGCAAGAGCAACAAGAAGGTCTACCAGATGGACCCCGCCAACACCGACGAAGCGCTGCGAGAGGTGGCGCTGGACATTGCCGAGGGCGCGGACATGGTGATGGTCAAGCCCGGCATGCCCTACCTGGACGTGGTCCGCCGGGTCAAAGACACCTTCCAAGTGCCCACCTTCGCCTACCAGGTGAGTGGCGAATACGCCATGCTCAAAGCGGCGGCGCAGAACGGCTGGCTGGACCACGACGCAGTGATGATGGAGAGCCTGCTGGCCTTCAAACGCGCCGGGGCCGACGGCGTGCTGACCTACTTCGCCCGGGATGCAGCGAAATTGCTATTAAATAGATAGCTGCTTGCGCACATTATTCGAGGGCTAGCGGCCCTTTTTGCACTTAAAAACAGGCAAGACCCCCATGCGCATCTTCCATATTCAGGGCTCGGGCGTCTCCGAAACAGGCGACCTAGACGCCACCGCCCGCACCGGTATGCCCACCGAGGGTTTTGTCTGGGTGGCGTGCAGCCGCACCGAATTTGAAGTCGCTCAGGGACAGGTCCAATCCCTGCTGCAGGCCTTGTGCGGACTGCAATTGGTCGACCTGCATATCTCTGACCTGCTCAACCAGCAGCTGCCCTCGCACTACGACTACACCTCGCAATACGATGTGCTGGTTTTTCGCCGCCTGGCGGCAGGCACCGCCGACGGCCTTGCCGGTGAGCCAACCCTAGGCACCGCGCGACCCCGGGGCGGGCCGCCGATTTTGCGGCGCATTGACACCAGCCCAGTGGGTTTTGCGGTGTTTGACCGGGTGCTTATCACCGTCCACCCCACAGACTGTGCGGTGCGCGACGCCTATGCCGCCAAGCTGGTGCAAACCCTCAGCGGCGACGCCCGTGCGGCCAGCGCGCGCTTACCTGCCAGCCCGGCGGACCTGATGCTGCGCATCATTAACCAGATGGTGGACGGCTTTTTGGAGTTGCGCCGCGAGTTGACCCACCAGTTGGACCACTGGCAATCCGAGCTTTTGGACCCCCGTACGCGCTTTAACAACTGGGGGCCTTTGCTGGACGCGCGCCTGTCACTGCACCATCTCGATGAAATTTGTGAAGACCAGCGTGCGGCCATACAAGACTGGATCGAGGCCATCAAAACCTGGCCCGATGCCGATACCCCGCTGGGCCAGCGCGAACGCGACCTGCTGCAGGTGCGCAGCCGGGATGTGCTGGAGCACATCGAACGGGTGGTGACCCATGTGCGCCGGTTGGAGCAAAGCGCCGAGACCGCGGTGCAAATGCACTTCAGCGTGCAGGGTAGCCGCACCAACGACATCATGCGCACCCTGACGGTGTTGACCGCCATCTTCCTGCCGCTGAACCTGATCACTGGTTTCTTTGGCATGAACTTCGAATCGCTGCCACTGATCCACCGGCAAACCGGCCTATGGTGGGCGCTTGGCACCATGGTAGTGGTGGCTGTGACATTGTCAGTATTTTTCTGGCGCAAGCGGTATTTGGCCCGCAGCCCCCGCTAACCGAGGAACGATGCGATGGACTTTAAACCGCTGATCACACTCTTGGCCATTGTGAACCCGCTGGCCATCGTGCCCTTCTTTATCCACTACACGCAAGACTTGTCACCAGCGCAGCGCAGCCGCACGGTGGTCATTTCGTCCTTCAGCTGCTTTACCGTGATCGCCGTCAGTGCACTGGCGGGTCTGCACATTCTGGCTTTTTTTGGCATTTCATTGGCCAGTTTCCAAGTGGGGGGCGGCATGCTGCTGCTGACCTCGGCGTTGAACATGCTCAACGCCCAACCGGCGGAGGTCAAACCCAGTTCGCATGTTTTCGAAGACGGTGCCGAGAAGGCCGCCATTGGGGCCAGCATTGCCGTCGTGCCGCTGACCATCCCACTGCTAACCGGCCCCGCCACCATGTCCACCGTGGTGATTTATGCCGAAAAAGCCAAAACGTTTTTAGAACTCAGTACCTTGGTGGGCTACGGCTTGGTGGTGGCTGCTGCCACGGCGGTCTGTTTTTCGCTGGCCGAACCCATCTCGCGGGCGCTGGGCAAAACAGGCATTAACGTGATGACACGCTTGATGGGCCTGATTTTGGCCGCGCTGGCGGTCGAGGTGATGGCTGACGGGCTGTCCAAACTGTTCCCAGTACTGCGGGGCTGACGCCAGGCCGCCACCCGACACGACCCACCGGCGCTCAGCGCTCAGCGCTCAGGGCTTGACCGGGCTTGAGGGGCTTGGGGCCTTGGTAGCAGGTCGGGTGGCCTGAACTTGCTCCACCCAGGCATCGATCTCCACAATCGCGGCATCCGCTGCGTCGGTCAGGGCTTGCACCCCACCTACCGCATCCGGCGTGCGGGCCGGGCGCTGCACCACAAAGCTGCGCTGGGCCACCAGCTCTTGGGTACCGATGCGGGCACCCGCATGCCCCAAGGTGGCGCGAATCCGTAACAAGGCGCTGCTGCTGTCAGCGCTGTCAAACAGCTGGCTGAACTCTTCCAGCTCCACATGCAGGGTCATCAAGGGTGCGGGCAACACCATGCCCAAGCCGGTGCCGATGACGGCGCGGCGTTGCCCAAGCTGTTCGCTCAGGCGCTGGTGCAGCAATTGGGCCGGGGCCATGCTCCAGCGGGCGCTCGCATAGGGGCGCAGCTGCTGGGCGTCGCTGTAGGCCAAGCGGTACATCACCGCCAAACCATCCAAAGCGACCGGCGCCTCCACGGCGGCTAAAGCCATCGACGGCAGCGCCGCAGCGCCGGGGGTGGATGGTGCCACCGCGCCAGGGCCAAAGTCGTACACCAACGGGCGCGGCCCCGGCTTCAGCGCAGAGCAGGCTGACAAACTGAGAATTAACAAGCCAAATAGGGCGTTAGCCCTCATAGAACGTGCGCGAGCAGCTATGGTTTTTATAGTGGTTTGGTACATGAGGGTGTCCTGGTTCAGCGGGGCTTAGGCGGGCTAAAGCCGGCCTCGCCCGGGCCTGGCGTGGCGGCGCCCCGGCCCATGATGAGCGACTGCGGGTTGTCATTGACCCCGTCCACCGTGCGGTTGACCTGGCGCACGGTGCGGGCGGTTTCGTCCGCCACGCGGTTCAGGCGCGGCACCAGGGTGGCATTGAAAGACTGGTTGGTGGCAGCCAGGGCGTCGGCGCTGCGGGCGATTTTGTCCAGCGTGCCGCCGGGCTCGTTCATCCGGACGGAGACGGCCTTAAATTCTTCGGCCGACTTGTGCATGGCCTCGGTGGCCAGGCCCAGCCGCTCGGAAGTCGCTTTCATGGCCTGCAGCGTCGTGGTCGCATCCCGCCCCAGTTGCGGCAGGTTCAGGTCCGCGCTTTGGGTCTGCAATACGCCGTCGGCCCGCTGCGCGAGTTGGCGCATGCTGGATGCAGCCTGGCCAATCTGGGCAATAGCGTCCATCATGACCTTTTGGTTCTTGGGTTCCAACAATTGGTTGACCTTGGTGCCCACTTCGACAACCTGGTTCATCAGACCCGTGCCTTGCTCTGACAGGCGTGAAAAGACGTTGGCCCGCATGGGAATACGTGCCGGATTTTTGTCGGAGGTCTCCAGGGTCTCTTTCGACTCACCCGAATCGTCCAGCTGCACATAGGCCAAGCCAGTAATGCCTTGAAAACCCAGCGTGGCAAAGGTGGACTTGGTGATGGGGGCATTGGCATCCACCGCCAGACGTACCCGAACACTGCCGACCTTTTCACTGTCAAGCTGGATATCGGTCACGCGCCCCACCAAAACACCCTTGTAACGCACCCCGGCTTGGGGCTGCAAGCCGGTGACG
The DNA here is from genome assembly GCA_038230175.1 of Burkholderiales bacterium. GTDB lineage: Bacteria > Pseudomonadota > Gammaproteobacteria > Burkholderiales > Burkholderiaceae_C > Allorhodoferax. The sequence continues at coordinate 49,842 of JBBRNS010000002.1, read as the reverse complement.
CCATGTTCGCTGATGAGCGCGTAGGCGCGGCGCTCGGTCGTGTCGCGGGTCAGCCAAACGGCCAAGCCCACCAACAACGCTGCCACCATGATGACAAAGGCGCCGGCTGCGAAAGCATGTGCTTTGTTTTCCATAAGTCTCTCTTTTTACCCGGCAACCGGGGGGGAATGCAACAGTTCCATGGCCCGCAGGCCACGCCCGCCCAAGAAGAAGTCGCGCACAAACGGGTGCGCAAAGTGCACCACCTCTTTCGGTGGTGCATGCACGATCACATGTTTGTCGGCCAGCACCGCAACCTGGGTGCTGATCTCGTAAATAGTATCGAGGTCATGGGTCACCATCACCACGGTCAGGCCCAGGTCTTGGTGCAAGGAGCGTAGCAGTAAGCAAAACCCGTCCGCACTGTCTGGGTCCAGGCCGGCAGTGGGCTCATCGAGCACAAGCAGCGGTGGGTCCATGATCAGTGCGCGGGCCAAGGCCACACGCTTGATCATGCCGCCAGACAAGTCGGCCGGCATTTTGTTGGCATGCATCGCGTCAAGCCCCACCATTTGCAACTTGACCATCACCGCGTCGCGCACCAAGGCGTCGGGCAGGCCACCGAGCTCGCGCAAAGGGAACGCAATGTTTTCCAGAACGGTGAAGGCCGAGTACAGCGCCCCGTTTTGGAACAACATGCCCATGCGGCTGGCCGACCCGCGCCCGGTCATCTCACTGGCGGGCCGCCCCAAAACCTGCACGCTGCCGCGCGCTGGCAACTCCAAACCGAGAATCTGACGCAGCAGCACCGTCTTGCCGGTGCCCGACCCCCCCACGATGGAGAGCAGCTCGCCTTGTTCAATAGTGAGGTCTAGGTCCTGGTGAATCACCGTTTCGACCCGACCAGCGCGAAACGTCGACCACAGCTTGCTGATCTCGACGATTGGCGCGGGTTTGGACGAATCAGGGTGCGTCATATACCCACATCCTTGAACACGATGGCGAACAAGGCATCGACCAAAATGACCATCGTAATAGAGGTCACCACTGACGCGGTGGTTCCTTCACCCAAACTTTGGGTATTGGGTTTGATACGCAGGCCGTAATGGCAGGCAATGAGCGCAAACATCACGCCGAATACGGTCGATTTGCCCATCGCCATCCACAGGCTCGACACTTTGACGGCCTTGGCCAGGGCGGTGACAAAGTAAGCCGGGCTCAGCCCCATCGCCAAGTCCGCCGCCACCATACCCCCAAGCAGCGCAGCCAAAGTGGTCCACACGGCTACCAATGGCATGGCCACGGCCAACGCCATGGCGCGCGGCATCACCAGACGAAAACCCTGCGGAATGCCCATGACCCGCATTGCATCCAGTTCTTCGGTGACCCGCATGACGCCAATCTGGGCGGTGATGGCCGAGCCGGATCGCCCCGCAATCAGAATGGCAGCCAACACCGGCCCCAATTCGCGAATCAGCGAAACGCCCAAAATATTCACAATAAAAATGTCGGCACCAAATTGGCTGAGCTGGCGTGACATCAGGTAGGCCAACACCACACCAATCAAGAACCCGACCAAAGCGGTGATGGGCAATGCGGTAGCCCCTATGCGGTACAGATGGCCCGACACATCCCGCCACGGCCCTTTGCGGGGTGCGCGCAGCAACTGCACGCTGTCAAGCAGCAACTGCCCAATCAAACCCAAAACATCGGTCACATGGCTTTGCATTTGCAAGACCCATCCGCCCAAGCCCAGGAACTGGTCCCACAGGGTTTGGCGTTTGGGCGGCGGCGGTGTCACCGTGAAATGCGCCACCCGCTCCAGCATGGTGCGCTGCGCGGGTGTTGCCTCCACGGCTGCGGGCCATGCACGACCCCAGGCGTTCCACAGCAGCTGTGCGCCGATGTGGTCCATGTGCTGCACTGCGCGCAAATCCCACACGAAGGCGCCGCCCGTTTGCCCAGCCGCCGTCAGCGCATCGGTCAGCGGTGCCCACTGCTGATCCGCTGCCAGATAGGCCGCCGTCCAACGCCCCCGCAAGTGGGCGGCGTCGCCCTGGGCAGTGGTTTCAATGGCAACGTGGGGCAGGTGGTCCTTCACAGGGACAGGCTCTCAAAGTGGGCGGTAGCGCATGGTACCCGCACTCACGTAAAAACGGCCACTGGACAGTGCCGTGGCCGTTGTAATTCTGCGCCTATTACGCCACGCCGTTACGACCGCTGCCCGCACTGGGGGCCGGCGGTTCACGCGGGACTGTACAACGAAACGTCGTGTTGGCGAACGGCTGGCGATGCACCGCCCCAGGTTGAGCGGCTGGTGTCGACTTGGAACAACTGCTCCGTCTCGTTAAAACCCGTCGATTCAATGGCTTGCTCACCCAACATGGCGGTACGAAATTGGGCCAAGCTAGGGCGGTTGTCCGGATCGATCACCCAGTAGGCAATGCCGCACTGGCCCAGCAAGGCTTTTTTCACGGCCTGGTTGCGGATGGACTGCGCATCTGCGCCACCCACGTCGACACAGCCAACGATCTTGCCGCGCTGGTTGCAAATGGCGAAGGTGCAGTAAATACCGTTGAGTTTTTTGTACCAGTGCTGGGATTCTGCGTCGCTGCTGGGTGCAGTCATACGCGCGATCGGCAATTTCAACAAAATTTGGTGGTCGTACATGGCGCCCGTAAGCCAGATCCAGACGCGCTTTTCGCTCTTACTCACGACGGGGCGGACGGTGAGTGGCCAAGTTTTGGGGACACGGCGGTGTGCACGCCCTGCAATCTCGTCACGCAAAAATAGCAGCGCTGCGCCTAGCGCCATTCCGAGTAAGAGAGTAAAGGTCATGCTGGTTCCGCCTAGTGGTTGCGTCAAAGTCTGCACTGTTGGCGCCTGTTTGAGAGCCCAGTTTGCAGACGGTTTTTCGTCAATGTGGGCAAAGTATACGGAGCCTCAGTGCGTTTTTTTGTCTGTTACCAACGCCTGCCCACGATTGGCGCGGCAAGACCAAGCAATGGCGCACAAAGCACCGTGCAGGCCAAAAAAAAGCCGTACAAAGTACGGCTTGGGGCCCTGCGTGGGCGACTTGACGCTTGGGCCGTCAAGCCCCCAGCAGATTGCGAATTTATTGCGACCCCATCACTGCGGCACGCATCTTGGTTGCCACGCCCCGGGTCATCGCATCGATCTTGGGGTCAATCGCACCACGACTGGCTTCGGCCACCTTGTCACCGTAGGTCTTTTGCATGGTTGGCAACAAAGACTCAAACTTCTTCTTCACCGGCGATTCCAAAAAAGCCACCAATTGGCGCAACTCTTCGGCGGTGAAGTTTTCCATCAACATCGGCGCCACGGTGGGGTCTTTAAGCTTCAACGCATTGGCGCGGGCAATGGGTGTGGCCTCGTCCATGTATTTCTGCACGTCTACAGCGATCGCCTTCATCGTGGCCTCTTGTTTTTCACCGGTCAAACGCCCTTGCAAGGCGGTTTGCGCCTGGCGCATGGCTTCAGCGCCCTGGCGCTGAACAACCATGATGGCGCTGTCTTCAATGTGGAACAGGGGCAGCACGCGCTGCACAAGTGCTTTTTTCTCGTCATCCGCACCGGCGGCGTGGCCCAACGGTGCGTGGGCAAGTGTGAAAGCTGCCATGGCGGCGATAAGCAAAGTACGTTTCATGTTTTCCAGTCAATTAAAAAGGATGCGAGATACCAACACCGACGTATTTGATGGTCATGTCGCCGGCGACATCCAAGCCAGCGTACGGGTTGTAGACCACGTTGAAGAAGTTGGAGCAATTCAGGTTGCAACTGCTCTCCGCCGGGTTGTTGAACTTACCATACAAGTAGCTGTAAGTGAAATCAAGGTGCGTACCCTTCTTGGTCACATAACCTAAACCGATACTGCGGCCGATCATGTCTGGCACGGGTGCTGTCAAGCTCATCTGATTGCTCGGGATCGTGCTCTTGCGGTCTTCATACCCCAAACGCAGCGTCAGCCGGTCGGTGGCCATATATTGCAAACCCATACCCCAACTCCAACGGGACTGTCCACCCAATTTAATGGCAATTTGAGACGGGTCGGCTTCGCCGAACATCCGCAACATCTTCAGCATATCGATTTGCTGGTCAAATTTAACTGTGAGCTTATCCAGTTTTTCGCCCTCATCCCAGCTCGCATCCAGATTAACTTGCAGCCGTTTGACCGGCTTTATTTTCAACCCAAATTGCACCCGCTGTACAAACGGCAGCGTGGTGCTGAAGTTGCCCGACTGGTCTTCACGAATCGAGGTTGGCAGACCTACCATCGAGCCGGCAATGGGGCCCAACAAGCTGGCGTACATGCCTTCTACAAACTTGCGCAACATGGGCTCGGTGTGCATGTTGAAGCGGCCATTGATCTTGGTATCGGACCCACCTTGGTAGACCGCACCCAAGGCAAACCAATCCTTAGGCTCCCACAACACACCGACATTGATGGTCGGGTCCATTGGATTGGTACCATCCAACGAGAGGGTTGCGACCTTGTTGAAAGGCCGCAAACGCCCTTCTTTTCCACCACCACACAGGCCAAAACCAAAGGAGTCCAACGGGTTACCGTTTTCACCGCACCACGCGTCCTGCAATTTGCCGGTAATCCCCAAAAAGGTGTTGGGTGCACGCATGTCTAGGTTGACAGCAAACGCCTGGTGGGCAATCGGCACACCGAATCCAAAGCTGAGAGTGTCGCTGGCTTTATATCCAACTGACGGTGCCGCATAGACTAAACGCTGCAACACCACTTTGGTGCCTGCAAATCGAGCCGGATCATTTGGATCTTGGCTACGGTCAAAGTTAGCTGCTTGGGATGAGTAAACTCCGGTGGCAAATGTTAAAGGCGAATCCGGCGCGTTATAGCTGAACGCTAACGCACCCGCAGCGAGAACCGGCAACTTGGCATTGGCACCGATACCTGGTAAATAAATTGTTCCGCGGACCGGCCCTGTGCTGGTACCAGCAACAGGGTCGTCCTTAAACCCGCCGATACTAAAACCATCCGGCTTCGTAAACGTTGCCCGCGGAGTGGCAGACGCAATGGTGATGTTATCCGTCTTCCACTTGCCTTTGAGCCGGGTCAAACCCGCCGGGTTAAAGTGAATGGATTCCGTTCCCGGGGGGTCAGCCGTCACCGCATTACCCAACGACATGGCAACCGGGTTGACCGCAATATTTTCAACCAGCATTGCGGTCGCCGATGTGCTGTACAGCACCAGCCACACCGCGGCTGCGGCTGTGCTCAGCACTCCCAAGGGCCGGGGGATGCCCGGTGATTTGCTGTGCGCCATCACACGTCGATTAGAAGTTCAAAGGCATGTTCATGCCCAGGCTGAAGTCTGGACTATCGGACGTCAAGCCCAAACCGACCGTGAAGTTCAAAGTAGTCAACGGCGACACGCGCACGCCCAAGCCAAAGTTCAACATACCCGATGTTTGGCTGGCCGTTTTGCGGTCAGAACCTTCGCCCGTCGTCGTATCCTGATACACCAAGCGGGTGCCACCGGTAATGCTTTGCTGAAACGACATGGTGGTGGTGATGTTGTACGACATGGCATATGAGAAACCCGCACCCCAGCTAAAGGTCTGCCCAGGGTAGACGTCGGTTAGCTTCTTGTTGGTGCCAGGCACCAATTGCTCCAGGCCTTTGGCTGGCAAACTCAGTGTGACGTTGGCAGAGCCGAAAATCGCGACCGGGTCAACCACCTTGGAAATATTCAAACCCACGGTGCCGCTGGCACTGCCTGCACCGGTGGAGGCGTTGGAGTCAATGCCTACATAAGGGCTGCGGCCAGTTGGCAGGCTCACATTGGCGCTGAGCGTCATATTCGGTGCACTGCGGGAATTGGCCAAAGGCTGGAAGCGTGCGCCTACCGAAATGTCACCAAATCTGTTGGTGAACTCGTTGGAGTTTTCGGTGTAAGTGAACTTGCTTACCAGAGGCACTGAAACACTGGCGGTCAAATTGTCTTTAACGCCGAAATCGGCCGAGATGGTGTTACGAACGGTATGGCCACGGGTGGTCAGAACAATCAGCGTGCTGGGGTCAACAATTTGGTGCCCGATGTAGGAGTAGTTGATATCGTAGGTGATAGCCCGCTTGCCCTTGCGCAACATGGAATATTCCTTGCGAACAGCGGTGAAGGTTTCGTTCAATGCCGAGGTGCTGTCGGCATCACCCTCTTTTTTGCCCAGCGCGTCCCGGGTGGCTTCTGGGGTGGCAGGGCCGTCTTGGGCTAGCACCGCAGCCGGGGCGAGCATGCAAGCCAGCACAATGGCCGTCAGGCATTCGACCTTGAAAAAGTCGGTGCGACGGGGACTGAAGAGCGTAGTAAAAGTTGTCATGGCGTGTGTCTGCGTGGCAGCTATTTACGAAGGGAGAACGTCCCGAAATTGGATTGAATGGCGCGCTGAAGGTTGTCGACTCGGTCCATCTGCGGGAACATGACTTCGGGGCGGATCAGGTCAACGTCAACCACGCCCAACTCTTTGGTCGACAGTGCGAGTTTGTCGATCGGCTGCTGCCCCTTGGGCGGGGTGATGACGAACAAGGTTCCGTTGTCCCAATGCTCTGTAAACTCGGCCATCGAGAAAATAATTTGGCCCATGGCGGGGTCGGCAATGAATACCTTGCCATCGCGAATACCGCGAAATACGACAAAATGTTTGAAACCGGCGTAGTCAATAGGCACCACGGCGGGGACTTTTAGCGCTTCCAGGTCAGTGATCGTGCCGCGAAAACCGTTGCCTTCGGCACCGATCGTGGCCAAGTAACGCTTCATGTCGAGCAAGGAGAATCCGCGGCGGGCGACGATTTTTTCACGCTCGCCGTGGGCCATCATGCCCTCCATTGCGTCCCGCTCGCTGATGTCAATGCCTAGGTAACTATTGATCACGGTGACCAAGGCGGCCGAACCGCAGCTGTAGTCATAGGCCTGGTGCACGATGTTCTTGAACTTCAACACCTCTTGCGGCTTAATCGTCACCGGCACCGACGCCACGTTGGGGCTGATCTGGCCCATCGGCAGGCGAAACTGCTTATCAGACTGCTCGATCGGCTGCTTGATGGTCGTGCCAACGACGCCGCCAATGGCGGTACCGAGCGTGATTAAGAGGATGGGCCACATAGGATTACTTTCAAAGGGCGCGTTACTGCGCCCAGATCAAGAAATGGCCCGTCATGGCACCGGCGCCATTGAGCTGCACACCACCGAGGTTTTGGTTCGCGGGCAATGCGGTATTGAGATCGGTCTGAACGCCCGATGATTTGAAACCAAATTTGGCAAAAGAAACGTATCCCGGCATGCCGACATCGATATAGGTGCCAGAGGCCAAGTCCGGGCGCTGTTTGACATCGACTGTGATGCCTACCGCGAGCATGCTACCACCGACATCGTTCATGACAGCGTGGGTCGTTGTGCCATCGACCAAGAAGCTTCTTGAGACTTGTGATGCATTCACATTGAGGTCCATGATGATGGAAACACCATCACTGCCACTGACTTCGGCCAACTCTTCGGTGTCCATGGCTTGCGGTGCTGCCATGGCAGCACCGCACATGCCCAAGGCGGCGAGCGCGATGGCGAAACGCATGGTGCGAGCGGCTTTGAAAATTAGGTTTTGGCGCATATCAACGTCCTGCGTGTAGCTTCATGTCCAGATACTGGATCTGCATGCTGCCGATGCTGCTGGTACCCAGATTCAGCGTGTTGGCGGCTGCGCCGGACATAGGGTCTATGTAGGTCGCTGCACTGTTGCGAAAGCTGATGTTATCGATGACCAATTTTCCAGCAGGCGCCTCGGTGTCTAGGTTGGTATTCCATCCGATGCCGACGTGCAAGAAGGACTGCCCACCTTCGGTCACCGCATTAAAGATACCGGGCTGTGCGGTTACGTCCGCCAACACCCAGGGCGACACGCCATCGGCACCGCTAAGATGAATTCCTTGCAAGCGCAATTGGTTGGTCACACCGGCGTCATCGGCATTAGTGATGTCGCCACGGCCGTTGGGACGGATCAACAAACTACCAATGTCCGTGCGCACGGTACTGCCCCACACCACACCTTCTTGACCGGCCACCGAGGGCGAGGTGATGGAAAACGAGCCGCCACGATTTTGCAAATCTTGCACGACCAAAGACCCACCCTCAAACACGCTACTGGAGGTGCCAATCGACCAGTCGGTGGCAAACTGCCACTTCAACAGGCCATTGGCATTGACCGGAGCAGTCCACTTCACCACGTCTGGCCCACCTACGCGGGTGACAACGTTCATGGTGTAAGGGTCCGAAAACGTGGCGGCAGGGTCATCCGAGCGTGACAAGGTCAGTTTTTTCAAGGCAATGGTTTGGCCGTTTCCACCGTCATAGGTCAGCGACACATCACCCGTTAGGGAGAAATTCTGCAAGTTAAAGGCGATGCCAGCCCCGCGCACAGACTGGAGGTCAGCGTCCGCCAGGGCTGTCATGGCCAAAGCGGCGTGTCCACCCAGGACGCTAATTGCCAAGATGACGAGTTGGACAGTGGATGCAAGCTTTTTCATGGCGTGTTCCTGACTTGCGTTACCACTTGACCGGCGCAGCGGGGCGCAGCTGATTGGCGGGCATGTCACCAATAGTGCCGGTCACGCGGTCGGTAAGGTTCATCCAGAAACCAGGCTGGGCAGCTTGAGAGCTGAGGCCACTCGTTGCGGTGTAGGCAACAGCTTGACTCTGCACGCCAATGAAGAAGTCACGGGTAGGACCTTCTAGATTGCCGAGCTGGAGCTGACCAATGGTTGGCAAAACGCCACCGGCGTCAGTGCGCTTGCCGTTGACAACGAGTGGCGTGCCAGCAGTGCCGTCGGCATTAACGATCGCAGCATTCAAGGAGCCACTGATTGAGCGCATTTGGGTACCCAAGTATCCAGTGGCACCACCAAAACCCAGACGCATACCTACCACTTGGCGGTTTGCGGGATCCGTGTTGTTGTAAACGAATTCAAAATAAGGATTGGTGATTTTTACCACGCGATCCAAATTCGCATCGCCACCAGCGGGCACGATGAGCGGGTTGCGCCCGAATTGTAGTGCCTTTATGTCAATGTCAGCGCCCGTGCCGTTGACCGCTGCTGCGTACTGACCGAGACGCAACTCTTTGAAGTTGGCGCTGAGGCTGATGTCGGCGTTGAGGGTGATACGGGAATAATCCAAACCACCAGAGCTGGCGTTTGTAAGGTCTAGCAGGGCCTGACCCCACACTCCACCCATTTGACCGTCATCCAGAGCTACGGGTTCCGCGTGTGCAGCATTGGCGCACACAAGGGCAGCAATAGAGCACAAGAGTTGGAGAGTCCGTTTAGTCATGGTGAGTTCAGAGTAGTAAGGGCAGTAAAAAAACGACAGCATTAGGTTGAGAGAAAGCTGCCTGGCGCAGTGCCTGGCTGTTTTCTCGCGTTTCCGACGGCGCTCTGGCTAGACACGTCGCCACCAATGATCTGTTAAGTTAGTTTTTGCCCCAACTGCGCAAACTCTGCTTTATTGCTGGGACGGATGAAGTGTCTTCGCTTTGGCTCGTTTTGGCATTGATTGCGCAGGCCAATCTATTGACCTGTCGCGCCACCAGGAAGGTAAAAAGTGGCCTTGGAGAGCCACATTTGCTCCCCCGCACGGTTTTAAATTTGAACGAGCGCAGTGACTTTACGTGCCACAGCGGCGCAATGGCAGGACTTTTCCGCCCACTCCGGCGGCTCAGGCGCCGCGCTAGCTGTCCGAGGAGTCGTCTTGGCGAGGGTCTGTCGATGAGCGAGGGTCTCGGGAAGTACGCCGCTCGCGGTCTGCCTGGCGGCGCTGGGGGAGGATACGGGCATCGATGCCACGTTCTTTGTGGTCGCCACTATCCTTGCCCAAACCAATGCCACGGGCGATGCGCTGCATGACGCTGCGTGTGGCCGATTGCGTCACCGCCGGCTTTGGAGCGCCACCCAGGCCAGACTGGCGCAGTGCGTTGGGTGTACTGCCAAACCAGCGTTTGCAGGCCCGGTAGAAGTTACTGGGATCCGAAAAACCCAAGGCGTAGGTGATCTCGGTAGGGTTGAAGTCCCCCTGCTGCATATACGTTTCTGCCATTTCGCGGCGCAGTGCGTCCAGTACGGCCACAAAGTTGGTGTTTTCGTCGGACAGACGGCGGCAAAGGGTGCGCTCACTCATGCCGAGTTGGGCGGCAATGGCCTCGCGGCGTGGCTCGCCTTTGCCTAAGCATTTGACAATTTCACTGCGCACACGGCTGCTGGTGACGCCAAACTGGCGCTTAGACGCTTGCTCTGCAATACGCTCCGACAGCTCAAAAATTGCCGGGTTGGCCGTTGGAATGCGCCGGCGTACGCTGGAGGCACACACCTCGACCATACATTGGTGGGCACCGAACTCCACTTCGCACCCAAATGCGTCCAGCCAGGGTTTGGGATTGGCCGGTTGTGGAGCCGGGTAATGCAACTTGAAAAGCTTGGCACGCTGGCCGGTCACGATGCGGTAACCTGAGATCAGCATGGTGACGTAAAAATCAAACACAGCGGAAGGGACGGGCCGTTTACCCGGCACCATGCCCAGGGTCACCAAAGTGCGGTCGGGCTGGGTTTGCACGTGCATGGTCACCATGGGCCAGAAGGTGGGCACATACCGCGCAGCGACGCGCAAGGACTGTTCGGCCGTCGCGGCGGACAAGACCACATGGGACAAAACACTCAGGGGTTTTAAGGGATGGCGTGCCATTTTCAGGCCCGCCGCTGGGTCGCCGGAGCGAACAATTGCCAACTCAAATGCCAGGCCCACCGCATCGCTGAGGGCGCCGCCAATCAGCTCTGGGCAGGACGAACTGATGCCGGCGTCGGTCAGCAGGGCGTTTCCGTCGAGGCCAAGGTGTTCAAAACCCTCAATGAGGGTCCTGCGCCAACCCAATTCGGCAAGGGACTGAGAACTGGTGAATGGTTGTGAATCCATTGGGTAGATTGCTTGCGTTTGGTTGCGACCGTCGCGCGGGCCCGGTTGGGCACGCATGGGCACTGACTTTACAGCACCACGAATGCGGAGTGTGCATAGTTTATCGCTTGGCGGCGCATGCCCGCTTAAAGCGGCCTGCGGAACACTTGCGCGGTCGGCCACCGCAGCCGAAGAAAACGCTATTTATTTAATAGCAAGTACGCCAATAATGACAAGGGCATAGGCCACTTAAATCCATACAAATAGCCCCAACGGGCTGTGCGCAACGGCGACGGACACCATGAACCCCAGGCACAGCAATGCCGCAACAAAACACACCAGCCGTACCTGAGGGGTGCGGGCACGCTTGAGGGCGAAGCTACCCAAGATGATGTACACAAACAACAGCCCAATCTTGGTGCTGAGCCACGCAACGCCCCAGGGGTTGAGTTGCAACATATACACGAGCAGCAGCGCAGTCCCCAGCAAGGCGGTGTCAATCAGCACACTCACGCGGCGCACGGCCGGCTGCATGCCCCACGAGGCGCTGGTTATCACCGCGACGCCACGGGCGGCAAAAAGCACGCCACTAAGCGCTACCAGCGCAACGTGGGCCGATCGAACGTCCGGGTACAGGTCCAATAGAGTCATTTGCCGATCCAAATCAAATATTCATCCGACTGCCGGGGCCACGGGTCCTTGCCACCTCCAATCTAAATGAGATACACTCGCATTTAGATTGGTAAACAATGCCAGCCCCCCATTTCCCAAGCGAACAGTGTGCCATCCATGCGATTAAGCGATCTTCCCACAGGTGCCCATGCCACCGTGACCGGTGTCTACAGTGACTCCCCGCACAGCACGGGGGTCACTCTGGAGCGCTTGGGTGAACTGGGATTTATCCCTGGTGAGCCCGTGCAGCTGCTGCGCCGTGGCCCCGGTGGACGCGAGCCGCTTGCCGTTGTTGTGGGCGAGTCGCTGTTCGCTCTGCGCTGGCTTGAAGCGCAATGTATTGAAGTGAGCCCCCTATGAGTACCGATGCCACCGCATCTGCCATCAAAGCCAACGCCCCATGGAACGTTGCCTTGGTGGGCAACCCCAATTGCGGCAAAACCGCGTTATTTAACCTGCTAACCGGCGCCCGCCAAAAAGTGGCCAACTATGCTGGCGTAACCGTGGAGCGCAAAGTCGGCACCCTGAGTCTCTCGGGCGGTCAGGTGGTGTCGGTCATTGACCTGCCCGGCGTCTACAGCCTGAACCCGGCCACGATTGACGAAGAGGTCACCCTCGCCGTCATTGAAGGCCGACGCGCCGGAGAAGCACCGCTGGACGCCATCGTGGCCGTGGTGGATGCCACCAATTTGCGCATGAACCTGCGCCTGGTGTTGGAGCTGCAGCGCTTGGGCTTACCCATGACGGTAGCCCTCAATATGGCCGACGTGGCGCGGGCACGTGGCCTAGCCATTGACGTGGCAAAACTCTCGGCAGAACTAGGCTGCCCAGTTATCGAAACTGTGGCCGTGCAACGCAACGGCCGCACCCAATTGCTGGCACACCTAGAGCGCAATATGCCGGTGACCTTCACTGCCAATCCTGCAACGGCCACGCGCCAAACCGTAAGCGCCCAGCCGCGCAGCACTGCCGAAGTGCAAAAGGAAGTGCGCCGCATTTTGGCCATCGCCTCGCCCAAGGCGATGCAGTTCCAGCGCTTTCAACACCGCATCGACGCGCTGGCCATGCACCCGGTGTGGGGGTTGTTGATCTTGGCCGCCGTTTTGTTTTTGGTGTTCCAGGCGGTGTTTTCATGGGCCAACGTGCCCATGGATGCGATTAAAGCCACGATGGCCACGATGGCCGACTTAGCGACCACACACATGTCAGATGGGCCGCTGCGCAGCCTGCTGGTGGATGGTGTGATTGCGGGTGTGGGTGGCGTACTCGTTTTTCTGCCACAGATTTTAATTTTGTTCTTCTTCATCTTGTTGCTGGAAGACTCGGGCTACCTGCCGCGCGCGGCGTTTTTGCTGGACAACCTGATGGGCAAGGTAGGGCTATCGGGGCGGGCGTTTATTCCGCTCCTGTCCAGCTTTGCCTGCGCCATTCCAGGCATCATGGCCACCCGCACCATTGCCAATTGGCAAGACCGGCTGGCGACCATCATGGTCGCGCCGCTGATGACCTGCTCAGCCCGCTTGCCGGTGTACGCGCTGCTGATTGGCGCTTTTGTGCCCGAGCGCAGCGTGGGGATTTTCAACCTGCGCGGCCTGACCCTGTTTGGTTTGTATGTGGCGGGCGTGGTCTCCGCCATGGCCGTGGCCTGGGTGTTCAAGCGGGTGTGGATGAAAAGCCGCTACCAGCCGCTGATGCTGGAGCTGCCACCCTACCGCCTGCCGAACCTGCGCAATCTAGGACTGGGTCTGTGGGAACGGGCACGTATTTTTATCAAGCGCGTGGGCGGCATCATCTTTTCCTTGATGGTGGTGCTGTGGTTCCTGTCGACCTACCCCGGCCCACCGGCCGACGCCACCGGTCCGGCCATCCAATACAGCGTGGCCGGCATGCTGGGCCATGCGCTCGAACCGCTATTTGCACCCATTGGCTTTAACTGGCAAATCTCGCTGGCCCTGGTGCCCGGTTTGGCGGCACGCGAAGTGGCGGTTGGCGCCCTGGGCACGGTATATTCTTTGTCGGCCGCCGGTGACGCGGTGGCGCAGACGCTGGCACCGGTGATTGCCCACACTTGGTCCTTGGCGACCGCTTTTTCTTTGTTGGCGTGGTACGTTTTTGCGCCGCAATGTATCTCGACCCTGGCCGTGGTCAAACGCGAAACCAACTCATGGCGTTACCCGGCCATCATGGCGGTCTATATGTTTGCGCTGGCGTACCTGGCCTCGTTTATTACCTACCGCGTCACCCTGTGGGTGGGGGGCTGACGGTGATGAACGCTCAATACCTGGTCGTCTTCGCCTTGGTGCTGGGGTGCAGCCTGTATGCGCTGTGGACGCTCATGCCCGCCGTATGGCGCCGGGCCTTGGCAAGCCGGCTGCTGCGCTTGCCCCAGCCGGCTTGGCTGCACACGTCGCTACAGAAAGCCACGACAGCTGGCGCTGGCTGTGACTGCAGTGGCTGTGACAAGGTTGCAAGGCCTGCGCACCCGGCTCCTGCCCAAGTGATTCGCTTTCACCCCAAACCCAAAGGCTGACGGATCAACGCGCACCCCGGCGCACCAAAGCCCACTTCACCCCTTCAAACCACAATAGGCTCAACAGAGCTAGGCCCAAGCCGACCAGCAGCACCCCCAAGGGCAGTGGCCCAAAGGCAAAAAGGGTGCGTATCGCCGGGATCCCCAAGACGCAGCCCAGTAGGGTTAGCGTTAACACGCTGATCCATCCAAAAAAACGATTGGTTTCGCGTGGGCCGCGCCCTATGCCACGCACGTCAATATTGCCCCACGACCGGTTGGAGTGAATCAGGCACAAGTTAGACAGCACGAGTACCGCAAAAGTCAGGGCCCGTGCCGTGTCGTCGGATTGCGTCCAATACCGGCTTCCTGCATAGGCGCCAACCAATATCGCGAACAGCCCCAAACCTTGCCACAGCCCGCGGGCCAGCACCGCCACATCAAATAATCGCATGCCCGGGTCGCGTGGCGGCACCGTCATGGCCTGCGGCTCCAGCGGTTCAGCTTCAAACACGACCGAACAGGTCGGATCGATGATGAGCTGCAGAAACAAAATGTGCACCGGCATCAAAATCAACGGCCAACCCATTAACACTGGCAACACAGACAAGCCCACAATGGGCACATGCACACCAATGACAAACACAATGGCTTTGCGCAGGTTGGCAAACACCCTTCGTCCATAACGCACGGCCGTCAACAAGGATGAAAAATCGTCATTGAGCAGCACCAAGGCCGCAGCTTCCCGAGCCACGTCGGTTCCGCGCGCGCCCATGGCCACACCGATATGGGCGGCCTTGAGTGCAGGCGCATCGTTGACACCGTCGCCCGTCATGGCCACGACATCCCCCCGCGCCCGAAAGGCTTGGACCAATCGCAGCTTTTCTTCCGGCTGCACACGACAAAAAATCTGGGTGCTGGCCAGCCGCTCTTGCAAAACGGCATCGTCCATGGCATCCAATTCGACCCCGGTCATCACGCCACCCGTGTCACCGAAACCCGCCTGGCGGGCGATGGCTACAGCGGTTGAGGGGTGGTCACCCGTGATCATCACCACCCGAATGCCCGCCGCATGGCAGGCGGCAATAGCTTGGGGCACATCGGCGCGCACCGGGTCTTGCAAGGCCACCAGCCCCAAAAATTCGAAGTCAAAATCGTGCTGGTTGTCGGGGAGTGGGGTGGCCGAAAACGTGGCTTGTGCCACCCCCAGCACCCGCAAACCCGCACTGGCCATGGCGGCCACTTGGCGGGCAATAGCCGCGGCACGCGGGGCATCCATGTGGCACAGGTCAACAATGGCCTCGGGCGCGCCTTTGGCGGCAATCATGCGTTCCTGAAGGTCAGGCGACTGCCAGACCCGGGACATAGCCAACATCTCACGCGACAAGGGGTAGTCGTCTACCAGCGTCCAATCGCTGTGCAAATGCTCCGTATCGGCCAGCAGTGCCTGCCCGGCATCGCTGATGGCCGTCTCCATGGGATCGAAGGCACGGCGGTGACTGGCCAACACGGCATACTCCAGCACACCATGCAAAGCCTCTTCCAAGGGCTGGTCGTTGTTACCCAAGGAATCGTAAGCGGCTGCCTCCGTCCACAACTGGCGCACCGCCATGCGGTTGGCGGTGAGGGTGCCGGTCTTATCGACACACAGTACGGTTGTTGCCCCCAATAACTCGATTGCCGGAATGCTACGGGCCAGCACGTTCTCGCGCGCCAACCGCCATGCGCCCAAGCCCATGAAAATGGTCAGCACCACGGGCAACTCTTCCGGCAGGATGGCCATGGCAAGTGTCAAGCCCGCCAGCAAGCCGCGCAACCAGTCGCCCGTGCTGATGCCATGCACCAGCGCCAACCCCGCCGCCAGCGCCAGGCCCCACAGGGCCACCCGTTTGACGATGCCCTGCATCTCTAATTGAATGGGTGTGCTTTCGCTACCCAAAGACGCCAGCGACTGGCCTATGCGCCCCAGCGTGCTGCGCGCACCCGTGGCAGTGACACAGCCGCGCGCCGTACCCTGGGTAACCAAGGTGCCAGAGAGGACAGGCTCAGGGTGCTGCTTGTCCACTGGAACCGATTCACCGGTCAAAAGGGACTCATCGATGCTGAGGTTGGAGGACTCCAGCAGCGCCAGGTCCGCCGGCACGCGGTCCCCCTCGGCCAACAGCACCACATCACCGACCACCAGATCACGTCCTTGTATGCGCACTGTCTGCCCGTCGCGCACCACCAAAGCCCGTGGGCTGGACAAGTCGCGCAGTGCGTCTAATGAACGCTCGGTACGCCGTTGCTGCACAAAGGTAATGCCGATCACCACAAACACAAAACCCAGCAACATCAGGGCCTCTTGACGATCTCCCAGCAGCATATAAATTGCACCGCAGGCCACCAACAGCAAAAACATGGGCTCAGCCACCACATCGATCAGCAGGCGCAAGAACCCCCGTGGCTTGGAGACCGGCAGGGCATTGGGGCCGTCGCGCTCCAGGCGCTCAGCCGCCTCTTGCGCGCTCAAGCCAGTGGTGGGTTTCATGGCGAGGGAGGCGTGAAGGGATTCATGGCATGGTCCAAATCAGGGCGCTTCCACGGATCCACGTGGGTCATCAGATTCAGTACCCGGTGGCGCTGCATCACGCGCTGGCGGGCGACCACGGCAATATCGTGCCCCTCTTCCACAGTAATGGAAGCGTCCACCTCCAGGTGCGCATCCACCACAATCATGTCGCCCATCTTGCGGGTGCGTACGTCGTGTACGCCGCTGATGCCGGGGGTCTCTGCCAGCGTCTGGCGGATGGCCTGCACCTCTTGCTCGTCCACGGCACGGTCCATCAGATCGTGCAGCGCATCCCAACCAAAGCCCCAACCCATCTTGGCCACCATAAAACCGACGATGAGGGCGGCGATGGGGTCCAAAATGGGATAACCCGCCAGATTGCCCACAATGCCCAGACCCACCACCAACGACGAGGCAGCATCCGAGCGGGCATGCCAGGCATTGGCCACCAACATGCCCGACTTCACCTGTTTGGCCACTGCCAGCATGTAGCGAAAGAGCAGCTCTTTGGATACCAGCGCGACACCGGCCACCCACAGCGCGATGACATGCACTTGGGGCACCGTCTCAGGTGACTCCAACTTGCGAACAGCCGACCACAACATGCCCACACCAACGACCAGTAACAGCACACCCAATACCAGCGAGGCGGCTGTCTCAAAGCGCTGATGCCCATAGGGGTGGTCCTCATCGGCATCTTTTTTACTGTGGTGGTTGGCGAACAGCACCACAAAATCGGCCACCAAGTCCGAGAGTGAGTGGATGCCGTCGGCAACCAATGCCTGGGACTTGGCCATGACACCCACCGTAATCTGGATCGTCGTAAACACCACGTTGACCGCCACGCTTACCCAAGTGCTGCGTGACGCCGCCGCTGCGCGATCGACGGCGCTGGTGGGGCTGTCTTCAGGGTCGTCGTGCATATCAGGGAAGTTCATGGCGCGCGGGTCTATAACGGGGTAGGCCTCTATCCTAGCCGCCCAAGCTTAAGGGCACTTGCGGCGGATCAAGCATGGGGCCTTAAGAAAACCCTAAGAACAAAGTCGCACTATTGGCACCAAGGAGCGACCATGAACTATTTACATCCAACCTTTTTTACCCCGCATCGGCTCTGCGCTGCTGCTTTGGGCTTTGCCTGCGCCGTCTTGTCGCCAGGGGCGATGGCCGTCACCGCAGCAGAACAGCTCGCGGGCTACACCGCCCAAGCGGGGACGCCAGCGGTACCCGCCCGTGGGCAGCAATTCTTCACTACCACCCACGGGCATGAGTGGAGTTGTTCGTCTTGCCATGGCGCAGTTCCTATCCAAACCGGCAAACACGCCTCTACCGGCAAACCAAGAGGTGCCATGGCACCCGCCTTCAATGCCGAGCGCTTCACCGACACGGCCAAAACCGAAAAGTGGTTCCGCCGCAACTGCAATGACGTGGTGGGCCGCGAATGCACCGCATCAGAAAAAGCCGACCTGATTAGTTGGCTGATGAC
Organism: Burkholderiales bacterium; assembly: GCA_038230175.1. Classification (GTDB taxonomy): domain Bacteria; phylum Pseudomonadota; class Gammaproteobacteria; order Burkholderiales; family Burkholderiaceae_C; genus Allorhodoferax. Next base: position 31,672 of record JBBRNS010000002.1, on the reverse strand, counting down.
GCTGAAGCGCTAAGTAGCCGCCCCCACCATCTGGAGTAAACCCCATGTCCTTTTACGACCCACAGCCTTTGCACCATTCACTGCTGGTTTGCTGTGCGCTGTCCCTTTTTGCCTGTGCGCCTTCGGCAATGGCCAGTGACGGCGGACGCGCGGCGCCCATGTTGCCCCAGTACAAAACGGAGTGCGCGGCCTGCCACACCGCATACCCTCCCGCGCTGATGCCTGCGGCCTCGTGGACCCGCATCATGGGTAATTTGCCCAAGCACTTTGGAACCGATGCGTCACTAGACCCTGCCACCACCAAGGAGCTTTCCACCTGGATCAACGCCAATGCCGGCACCTACAAGCGCGCGCGTGAGGAGCCGCCGCAAGACCGAATTACCCGCTCTGCCTGGTTTGTTCGCCAACACGATGAGGTGTCTGCATCCACCTGGAAGCGTCCCGCCATCAAGAGTGCTTCCAACTGTGGCGCTTGCCACACCACTGCCGACAAAGGAGACTTCAATGAGGACAACGTCCGCATCCCGCGCTAATAATTCCATGGCCGCCGATGCTGTCGCCCCAAAGGCCAAGAGTGTTTTGATTTGGGACGCACCGATTCGCGTGTTCCATTGGCTGATGGTGTTGTGTTTTGCAGGCGCCTACATCACTGCTGAGAGTGAAACCTGGCGGCTGGTGCACGTCACCCTGGGTTACACCATGGCTGGTTTGGTGGCCTTTCGCCTAGTGTGGGGCCTTGCCGGAACCCCGTATGCCCGGTTCTCATCCTTTGTGCGCGGTCCAAAGGTGGTCATGGCCTATGTGCGCTCAATGCTGAGCGGTCAGCCCGAACACCATATCGGGCACAACCCGGCGGGCGCCTTGGCCATTGTTGCGATGTTGGCCCTAACGGCTGCCATTGGCGCCAGCGGATGGGCTACCTACAACGACATTGCCGGCGAATGGGTCGCCAAGGTGCACGAATTGGTAGCCAACACGATGCTGCTGGTTGTTGGTGTGCACATAGCGGGGGTGGTAATAGCCAGCGCACTGCACAAAGAAAATCTACTGCGCGCCATGGTGACCGGGCGCAAGCTGGCAACCCCGGCACAGGGCATTCGCAGCCCTTGGCGCACCGTGGCGATTCTGTTGCTGTTCGCTGTGTTGGGCTTTTGGTACCTGCAATGGCAAAGCGCCCCCACCCCAAACACCCGTTTGGGTGACGCGGTGACCCAGCTCCAAGCTGGCGACAACGACAACGACTGATGGCGGCGTCATAGGACAATCGAGCCCATGCGTATATTGCTTGCTGAAGATGACCCCCTGTTAGGCGATGGCCTGCGCGCCGGCCTGCGCCAACTGGGTTTCTTAGTGGATTGGGTCCGCGATGGTGAAGCGGCCGAGCGCGAGCTGCGCGCCCAAGCCTACAACGCCGCGGTATTAGACCTGGGCCTTCCCCGAAAAGACGGCCTCGACGTGTTGAGCGCCGTACGCCAAGCGGGCATCACCACCCCTGTATTGGTGCTTACCGCCCGCGACACCGTGCCCGAGCGTATTCTGGGGTTGGATCGGGGCGCGGATGACTATGTGGTTAAGCCGGTGGACCTGGACGAATTGGCCGCCCGATTGCGTGCGCTGGTGCGCCGCGCCCATGGCCAGCCCCAGGAAAGCCTGAGTGCGCAGGATGTAACTTTAGAACCCGCCGCCCGCACGGTAGTGCAAGCAGGCGCAGTGGTCGGCTTATCGACCCGGGAGTTTGATTTGCTGCATACGCTGATGCTCAATGCGGGGCGCGTGCTCTCGCGCGAGCAACTAGAAACGCACCTGTACAGCTGGGGCCAAGAGGTAGACAGCAACGCAGTGGAAGTACACATCCACAACCTGCGCCGTAAGCTGGGTAGCAGCCTGATTCACACCGTGCGCGGCGTCGGCTACATGCTGGCGCGCGAAGCCCCAAACGCCTGAAGCAACCCATGGTGCTCCAACCCCGTTCTTTACAAAACCGCCTGCTATTTGGTGTGCTGGGCGTGGTGGTGTGTGGATGGCTGGGCACTGCCGTAATGACGTGGATCGATGCACGCCACGAACTCAATGAACTACTCGACGGCCACCTGGCCCAAGCAGCGGCGGTACTGGTGGTACAGCAGGCGCATGAAGTGGGCGAAGACAACCATGGTGATGGCGTAGACGCGCCAACCTTGCACCGTTACGCACCCAAAGTGGCGTTTCAGGTTTTCCATGAAGACCGGCTGGCGCTGCGTTCGGCCAACGCGCCCGCCACGCCATTGGCGCCAATGGGCAAAGACTTCAAGGCCGGCTTTGAAACCGTGCAGATTGCGGGCAGTGCGTGGCGCATTTTCTCGACCTACGGCGCAGAAAACGATGTGCATGTTTACGTTGGCGAAGAGCTCGATGCACGCAACAACATCTTATGGGCCGTTTTGCGCAGCACCTTGTGGCCCATGGCACTGGCGCTGCCGCTGCTGGCACTGGCGCTGTGGTGGGCCGTTTCGCGCGGCGTGGCGCCCTTGCGCCAGATGGGCGGGGCATTGGCCCAACGGCAACCCGAAGCCCTGACCCCATTGAGTCTGGAGGGTGCCGCGTCAGAAATGGTGCCTATGGTCGAAGCACTGAACGCCCTGTTTGGGCGCATCGCTTCGCTGCTGGAATCCGAGCGCCGCTTCACCGCCGACGCCTCACACGAGCTGCGCACCCCTATCGCGGCCATTCGCGCCCAGGCCCAGGTGGCATTGGCCGAATCGGATGACGCCCTGCGCCGCCACGCGCTGCAAAACACCCTGGCGGGTTGCGACCGGGCCAGTCGCCTGGTGGAGCAACTGCTCACCCTGTCACGGCTAGAGGCCGCGCAAACAACCGCCATAGCCCACGTGGACCTGAACGCCCTAAGCCGTCAGGTGGTGGCTGATCTGGCTGCAAAGGCCGTCCACAAAGGGCAAACGCTGGCGCTAGACGCACCGATGCCATGTCCAGTACCCGGCAATGAGACGCTGCTGACCGTGTTGGTGCGCAATCTGGTGGACAACGCCGTGCGCTACAGCCCACCGCATGGGCAGGTTCAGGTGCGCGTGGCCCTACAGGAGGGGCAGACAGTACTTCGGGTAGAAGACAGTGGCCCGGGCTTGGACGATGCGCAATGCGCCCGCCTGGGGGAGCGCTTCTTTCGCGTGCCGGGCAACCTAGAAGGCGGCAGCGGCCTGGGCTGGTCTATCGTGAAACGCATTGCCGCCGTGCACCGGCTGGATGTGCGGGTTCAACGCTCCACCGCGCTAGGCGGGCTGGACGCTGAAATCCGCTTTCCCGGCAGCGATCAGCTATCAAATAAATAGCTGCTCGCGCATATATCTAGAGGGCTAGCGGCTTGTTTTGCATTAAAAGTCCGCCTCACGAGCCTAAAAAGGCCGCGTAGCGTTTCGCCGTCTCTGCGGGCTGCTCCAGCATGGGCAGGTGGCCCACACCGGGCAGGATGGACACGGTGGTCTTGCTGGCGGTCAAGTAACGCTGAAACACGGGGATCGCACTGACGTCGAGTACCCGGTCGTGCTCACCCCACAGCAGCAAGGTTGGGGCAGTGATCTTGGGCAGGTAAGGTGCCAGGTCCAGGTTCTGCTGTTGCAGCTCGGCAAAGACCTTGCGGTTGAATTCGCGGTGCTCCACCGCTCTGTCGGCCAAGCCATTCAGAATGAAACCTGGAATGTAGGGCGGGTCTTCCATCACCAGCTTCAGCACACGTGTGTAGTCGTCTCTGTCTTGGGGCAGCATTTGGTTATTGCCCGCGTACAAGTCTTTCATGAACTGGCTTTGTGTGGGTGCGTCCACGCCAGCGGCGTCAAACAAGCCCAGGCTCAGCACTGCTTTTGGGTTCTGGGCCGCGTAATAGGCGCCAATGTAGCCACCCATGGAGTTGCCCACCAAATGGAACTGCTGCACACCCAAAGCCTGCATCAGCGCGTGCAGGCGCTCGCTCTGGGCCGGTATGCCATAGCTGGCGGTGGGGATGCGGCTGCTGTCACCAAAACCGGGCAGGTCGGGAATGATGACGTGGTAATTGCCGGTGAAGTGCCGTGCAAAGCGGGTCCAATTGCCGGAGTCCGCAGTAATGCCGTGCAGCATGACGATGGCTGGGCCTTGCCCGCCTTCCAGGTAGGTGATTTGGTGGTCACCCACTTGAATGGATTTACGCTCCAGGCGCGATACTTTTTGCTCCAGGCGCAGGGCCGACTGGGCGAACTCTTCTTGCGAGCACGCGGTGGTAAGGCTGAGTACAAAGGCTGCAGACGCAGCTATAAAAAGACGGCGCAACATAGTGTGGGGTAGTACGTGGTGGGTAAAAGGAGTCGTCACAGCGGGGGCTGATGGGGTCGAGTATCGCACCGGAGGTCCCCCATTTTTGGGGCAAAGGCCCTAGGCGACGCGGCGCAATGCCGGGGCACACGGAGGGTACATTAGGCAAGGTAAAGACCCAATAGCAAAGGAACCCACATGCCTATACCCTGGCTCGTTGTGCTCCAAGCGGTCCCCTGGACCGACGTCATCAAAAATACGCCGCGTGTTGCCGACGGCGCCAAAAAGCTCTGGAACCGCGTCAGCAAAAAGTCCAGCACGTCCAGCGACCCGCTTGCGCTTCTGGCGCCGATCGACGCGTCTGAGACCCTGTCGGTTGCGCAGTTACAGACGCGCATCGCCCACATTGAGGCGGCTACGGCCGAGTTGCACAGCCAAATGCTGGCGTCGTCTGAATTGATTAACACCTTGGCCGAGCAAAATGCGCAGCTGGTAGCGCGCATTGAGGCCGGGCGGGTGCGCTTGCGATGGCTAATGCTGCTGACCGTGTTGTTTGGCGCCCTGGCGGCGAGCGCAATTGTTATGGTTTGGGGTCGCTGAACACAGCGGCAGGGGGCGGGCCCCATATCGACCGCATTCATGCTCCACGCACCACACCCATCCCGGAGCGCGCTCGCGTGCTGCGGTGTTCTGCGGTTCTTCGTCGGGGTACTCGTATTCGGCCAGCAAGCCGCCACCCCTGATCGAGCGCGCCTCGAAATGCTCGAAGTTGCTCCCGTGAACAACGGTCTGCATGTAGGCCACCGAGGTAGATCGCGGCAAAAAACCCCACTTAAAAATGGCGAGTTCGATGCCCTCAAAGGTGTGCAAGCGATGCGATGCATCCAGCACAACCAGCCGAAGCGGGATCGGATAAGACGTACAGCAGTTCGGGTAGAGCGCCAGCCACCCAACGTACTTGCCGTTCGCGGATAGGCGTGGCTGCTGGAATCCCACTTGTTCGCTGTACATTGGCGCCGAAAACTGCGAACCATCGTCAGATGTGATGACCAAGTGCGATCCGCCATCGGAGAGCTGCACCCCCACAAAGTCCGCCCAGGCACCCGTTGAGAAAAGTGCCAAGAGAAGCGCGATATACCAGTGGCTCATGATTAACGGCGCCTAACGAATGTCCAGAGCAATACCTGCTCTAGAAGTTGGTTTCTGCTCCATCTACCGGACAAAAAATCTCCTAGAAATGTAGCCTGAATTGACCCCTGGCGGATAGTGCGTCAATTTCCGGTGAATTAAAAGCCCCTCACACTACCCCGCATGCGGGCCTGCAAGGTCGGCCACAGCAGGTTGACCGCCAACCCGCCCATCACCAAAGCCGCCGCGATCAACTTCCATGCGGGCAATGGCTCATTCAGCCACAGAGCCGATGCACCCATGCCAAAAACAGGTACCAACAGGGCCATGGGCGTCACGGTGGCGGCCGGATGCCGGGCCAGAAGCCAGCCCCACGCCGCGTATCCGAACAAGGTGTTGCCCCACGACTGCCACAGTACGGCCCACCAGGCTTGCCAGCTTGCATGCGTCACCGCACTGAGTATGGCTGGCCCCCCTTCCAATGCGAAGGACAAGGCAAAGAGTGGTGGCACGGCATACGCGCTAGACCACACCACATAGGCCAACATGTTGAAGGGCTTGCCCTGCTTGGCCGCCATATTTCCTCCGGCCCACGAGAGTGCTGCCAGCAAAACCATCGCCAGCCCTAAAAAGCTGGTGCTGCCATCGGTATGCAGCCCGATGGTGGCGATGCCCCCGCTGGCCAGCAGCAACGCGAACCATTGAAAACGCTGCACCCGCTCGCCTGACAGCCGCATGGACAAGCCGATGGTAAAAAACACCTGCGTCTGGACGACGAGGGAGGCAATGCCTGGCGAGATATGCCCATTGATCGCCAGGTAAAGCAGGCCAAACTGCCCCATGCCTATCAAGCCACCATACAACGCCACGTTGCGCCACGGTACCGACGGCCTGGGCATAAAGAACATGGCAGGTACCAGTGCCAAACTAAAGCGCAAGGCGGCAAACAACAACGGGGGCCATTGCCCCAATGCCAGCTTGATAACGACAAAATTAGTGCCCCAGACAATGACGACGGCCAGGGCGAGCAAAAAGTGGCGCAGTGAGAGGCGTGCGGGCATGGGCTAATTGTGTGGCTAAAGCGCCTGCCACTTGCGCCAGTACTCCAGCGCCACGCGGTACGTGTTGAGCTGCACCCGCACGGTGTCGTTCAGGTCATGCCCGTAGCCACCACCCATGGCAAAAGCGCAGGGCAGGCGGCGCTGCCAGCACCAGTCAAACACGCGCCGGTCGCGCGCCATAAGGCCGTCGTCGGTGAGCTTGAGCCGGCCCAAGCGGTCGCCCTCATGCGGGTCAGCGCCAGCCAGGTACAGCACCATGCCGGGGCTAAAGCGCCCTTGCAGCTCTTGCAAGGCGTGCTCTAGTGCTTCCATATAGGCGGTGTCGCCGCAGCCGTCAGGCAGGCCGATGTCTAGGTCGCTGGCCTCTTTGCGAAACGGGAAGTTCTTTTCGCCATGGATCGATAAAGTGAAAACGCTGTCGTCATTGCGCAGAATGTGTGCGCTGCCGTTGCCCTGGTGCACGTCCAAGTCAATGATGGCCACCTGCAGCGGCTGCGAACCGGGGCGGGCCGTGCGGCCCCATTCGGCCTGCATGGTGCGGGCGGCCACGGCAAAGTCGTTGAACACGCAAAAGCCCCCGCCTTTGTCGGCATACGCATGGTGGGTGCCACCGGCAATGTTGGCGGCCACGCCGTGCTTCAGCGCACTGCGCGCCGCTGCCAAGGTAGCCCCCACCGAGCGGCGGGCCCGCTCAGCCATGGCTTCGCTCCAGGGGAAACCAATTTCGCGGTAGGCCGCCGCAGGTAGGGTGCCACGGTCTATACCTTCGACATAGGCAGCGGTGTGGGCAAAGGCCAGTTCGGCGTCGCCCACCGGCGGTGCGTGGGCAAGCTGCACCTCGGGCAACTGCTGCACTAGCGCGTCGCGCAGCATGCGGTACTTTTCCATGGGGAAGCGGTGCCCCGGCGGCAAGGGCAAGACGAACTGGGTGGCGTAGAAGGTGTGCATGAAGCGGGCATTTTGCCGCCGAGCGGGTTACACGGCAGCGCCGTTAGGCAATGCCCCAGCGCCATAATGCTATTTTTTTAATAGCTGCTTGCGCACGTTCTACGAGGGCTAGAGGCTAATTTGGCATAAAAATCGGCGCAAGGTGCGGTGCGGCGCACATTGCGCGGCTGGGTCGGGTGGTAACCGCTGGCACTCAGGCAATACTTTTCGGCGCACCGAAACTGCAATGAATCGCAAAACCGTGAAAAAAGTCACGCAAAGAGTAGGCCCAGTAGGCCGTACGGACTATTGGTGATGTGCGGCCATCACTCTACAGTAAGCAGCATTACTTTCCAGCATCAAAGGTCCCCCATGACATTCGCGCCCCAGATCACCAAACTCGTCGTCGTTGGCGCTTTATTCAGCGCGGCCTTAGTCGGCAACGCACACGCCACGTCGGTTCAGGTGAGCGAGGTCGCGTTGGGGGCCGGAACCTACAGCGGCGGATTGGTGTTACCCATCCAAAGCGGCGCAGCTAATTTTTGGACCGGCTTCCAACAGATCAAAGTGACCAGTGGCGCGGGGTCGAATTCTTTCCAGGCTTTCTGTATTGATCCATTCCAATGGTCTTCTGGCACCCCTACAAGCTACGACCAAACCACCTTAAGCCCCACGTTCAGCGCAGCCAAGGTCACGAGCATCACCAAGCTGTTTAACCTTGGCTACGCCGGCGCGGTAGGCAACAACTTGAACGCAGCGGCCATGCAACTGGCGTTGTGGGAAGTCGCCAACGACGATGGCAACCTGTTGACCGGTGGTGTCCACAAGACGGCCAGCACCAACGCGGCTCTGGTTACGCAAACCAACTTTCTGCTGAGCAACTATGCCGCAGCGAGTGCCACGTCCATGTACAACTTTACTTTTTACAAAAGTGCCGCAAAGCAAGATTTTGTAACGGTCACCGCCGTTCCCGAAGCCGAAACGTATGCCATGTTGCTGGCAGGCTTGGGGCTGATGGGCACCGTGGTACGCCGTCGCAAAAACAAACAAGCCTGATTACATTCAGCGTCTTTCTTGCGGCACCTTTGGGTGCCGTTTTTGTTGGTGACCGGAGTGTTACAGGGGGCCCAAACTGGCGCGGCGCACACCACCCGGCGCCTTGCCAAACCAGCGTCTAAAGGTGCGGCTGAAGTTGGTGGTGTCGGTGTAGCCCAAGCGAGCCGCTATTTCTTCCACCGTGTGGTGGGTATGGCTGAGGTACCACAGGGCGCGCTGTTGGCGGGTTTGGTCCAGCAGGGTCTGGTAGCTGGTGCCCTCCGTTTTTAGGCGGCGAATCAGCGTGCGCTCGGACACATGGAACACGGCGGCCACGTCAGTGAGCGTGGGGTATTGGCCCTCGCGGCTGCCCAGTAGCTCACCCACCCGCTGCGCCAGTGTTACCTCTTGCGCTTGGGCGAGCAATTGTTCGCACTGCTGGCAGGCCTGGTCGTAGGCTTTGGGGTCGGCCGTCATGCCAGGCTGGCTCAGCGTTGCGTTGTCCAAACGAAAGGCCAGGCGGCGCGCACCGTAGCGCACCTGCCCGGCACACAGGCGCTGCACTTCGCCGTGCCAGTCGGGCTGCTCAAAGGGCAGGTCCACCACGATGCGGTCCATGCGGCTGCCCAGCACCGCTTCAGACACCCGCACCATGGCGGCAAACATCATGCTGGAAACAAAGGTGCGGGATTCGCCCAGGTCCAAACGCTCGATGAGCTCCATGACGGCACCGCTACTTTCAAGCACCAAACGGTATTGAATGGCGCCGTACCGCAGCCCCCCGAAACGGGCCACGGTTTCCCACGCTTGCAGCAGGTCGCGGCTGGCAATGGCGGCAAAGCCCAGCGGGCCATGGGCCGATATTTGCACCGTGGCGCCCACTTCCAGCCCCAAGCTGGGGCGGCCACTGGCCTGCAGAGCCTCGGCGATGAGGCGCTGAATCTGGCGCTGGCCTAGCAGTTGCTCCGATGTGGCCATCTCACTCCACGGCCCCACACCGGCGGCCTGCAGCACGGCGTCTACATCGACCGCGTGGCGGCGCAGGGTGGCGCAAAGCATGCGCACATAGGTGGGGTGCACCAAGGGTGTATCCACGGTAGGAGTGATTTGATTCACGGCAAGTTTGGCAGTTAATGACGATTTATTGCCCATGTTAACGGTGTTCGGTAAAGGCCAGGCGCTGGACACTGCAGTCTTTCATCGACCACTTCAACGAGGACTTTTTTATGCTGGCCCTTACTACCCCAAAGTCCATGGAGTGCACCCATGAGTGGCTCTGCTGGCTTAGCCCATACGGTGTGGCCACAAGGTAAGACATGGCTTTGCTTAAAACCATCAACACGCTGCGCCGCGATGCCCTCAATTTGGCATTCCACACCCTGGGCTGGCAGCAACCCAAGGGCCGACGTAAAGCAGGCGCACCGCTCATCTATAACCTGCAGGTGCCCAACGCCCGCAACAGCCCCGCTGCGCTGCAGCGTGGGTTGGTGTTGCCCACGGCGCTCACGGTGCTGGACGTGGTGCGTGAAACCAAAGACGCGGTCAGCCTGGTGTTGGCGCGCCCCGATGGGAAGGCCATGGATTTCCGCCCGGGCATGTTTTACACCGTGGTGGTTTCCATCGATGGTCAAGAACACCGGCGGGCTTATTCCATTTCTAGCGCGGCACAACACAGCGGCAACACCACCATTACCGTCAAGCGGGTTGCAGGCGGCAAGGTATCAAACTGGATCAACACCCACGTCAAGGCGGGCGACACCCTGCGCGTGCTGGGGCCTAGCGGAAACTTTACGTTGGCGCCCCACGCTTTGCCGCCGCGCAATGTGTTGCTGGTGGGGGGCGGCAGCGGCATCACACCGCTGATGTCTATCGCCCGCACGCTGCTGGCGTCGGCCCCTGCAACACGCATCCACTTGCTGTATGGCAACCGGGGGGTTAGCGACACCATTTTTCGCAAAGCACTGGGGCAGTTGGAGAAGGACCATGGCGGGCGCCTGCGCGTCGTACATGTTCTTGAAAAGCCGCCCAAGCAATGGTCGGGCGAGGTGGGGCGCTTGGACCGATCCACCTTTGCACGCCTGCTTGATCAGATGTTGCCCGGTGCGCCGCTTGACGAACTGCAGGTATTTGTCTGTGGGCCCCAGCCGGTGATGGACGGGGTTGCTCAGGAGATGCAGGCGCGTGGTCTGCCTGCCTCCCAGATGCACCAAGAGCGCTTTACGCCAGCCCCGGCCCCCACCGATGCCACACAATTTTCCCCGCAATCGGTACATATCGCTGTCAATGGTCAGGCTTGGTCGGCAACCGCGCAGCCGGGCCAGACCCTGTTGGAGGCCGGCTTGGCCAGCGGCGCGCCCATGCAGTATTCGTGCACCTTGGGTGGTTGTGGGCGCTGCCGCGTCAAGGTGACATCGGGCCGCGTGGACATGCCTGAACCCAACTGCCTGCTGCCCGAGGAAAAGGCACAGAACTATGCGCTGTCGTGCATCGCGAGACCCTGCTCAGCGGTGACCTGCGAGATTGCCCCGCCCCAAGCCCACTAAATCAACGAACAAAACCCATTACCCGAGGAGAACCCAACCATGTACGAACAAATAGAACGCATCCGCCATATCTTGCCCGCCCGCGTGAAGAACCGGGTGGATGAAGTGATGGAGGCAGCACAAATCTTTACCTCCATGAAAAATCCGAAGGTTTTGCGCACCATGGCCCCATCGGCCATACGCGGCTTGCTGCTGAAGTCGGGCAAGCTCAGCGACACGGCTGATATGCAGGCCAACCATTCGGCACATTTCAATTGGACCTACCCGCATGACCATCCAGAAATGCACGCCTTGTATGAGCGCGCCAAGCTGGGCCAGTGGAATGGCTCCAGCCTGCCCTGGCACACCGCGGTCGACCCGATGAACCCAGAAGTACCGATTGCCCCCCTGGACATGATTGACCTAAACATCGCCAACAAGTTGGGCATTGGGCTGAAGGAGTCTGAGCAAACAAAGATGGTGCACTGCATCTCTAGCTGGATGCTGTCTCAGTTTTTACATGGTGAACAGGGCGCTTTGATGGCGGCGGCGCAGGTGACGGAAGCGGTGCAGTTCTTTGACGGCAAGTTGTACGGTGCCACCCAGGTGGTGGACGAAGGCCGCCATGTGGAGGTGTTCCACCGCTACATCAGCGAGAAGCTGGGCAAGATGTACCCCATCAACGACAACCTGTTTGTGATCATCGACGCGCTGATGACCGATTCGCGCTGGGATATCAAGTTTCTGGGCATGCAGATCATGGTGGAGGGGCTGGCGTTGGGGGCGTTTGGATTTTTGTACCAAAACACGCGGGAGCCTTTGCTGAAAGAAATGCTGAAGTACGTGATTCAGGACGAGGCACGCCATGTGCACTATGGCGTACTGGCCCTGAAGGAGCATTTCTCCGAGCACATCAGCACCAAAGAGCACGAGGAACGCGAGGACTGGGCATATGAGGTGGCCTTGCTGATGCGCAATCGGTTTATGGCCTACGAGGTGTATGACGACTGGTACGGCGGCACCAGCGTGACGCGCAACCAGTGGCGTCAATTGGTGACCAACTCCCCCGGCATGCTGCGCTTTCGCAACATCATGATGACCCGGTTGGTGCCCAACATCCGCGAGATCGGCTTGCTCACCCCACGCATGCGCCCGCACTACGAGGCGGCAGGTATGGGGCAGTATTTCAATGGCGTTGCAGCACCTGAACTAAGCGGCGAGCAAATGATCGCGGAGCTGGACCGGGGGCGGGCAGCCTGAAACCCCCATGAAACGCCAAAGCGCAAATCAAGCCGGTTTGGCAGTTCATGACGAATCAATGCCGGTTTTTGCGGTTTTCTAAACCCGTTGGACTCGGGACACTGCAGTACGCAATCGATAACTACAACGAGGATTCACCTATGACCGCTATTTCAGCCCCGGCTCCGGAGTGGAGCGACAAGCGTTGGCTCTGGCTCTTGAGCCCATCAATACCGGGTGTCTTTACCCTAACCTTAATCGCCTACGCCCAAACCGGGCTGTGGTGGACGATGCTGTTTGCGCCGGTGTTCATCCACTTGGTCATGCCCGTACTGGACCGCTTGTTTGGTGAAGATTTCAGCAACCCGACCGAGGCGATGGTAGACGTGCTGGACAAAGACTTCTTTTACCGCGCGCTGGTCTGGGCATTTGTGCCACTGCAAATCGCCGGCACCGCTTATGGTGCGTGGCTAGCAGCCACCCACCCGATGCCCTGGTATGCCTTTGTGGCCCTAGTGGTCACTGTGGGTGCCTTCAACGGCGTGGGGTTTGCCAATGCCCACGAACTGGGCCACAAAAAAGAGACGCTGGACCGCTGGTTGTGCAAGATCGCCTTGGCGCCCACGCTGTATGGCCATTTTTATGTAGAGCACAACCGGGGCCACCACAAGCGGGTAGCCACACCGGAAGACCCAGCCAGCTCGCGCTTGGGCGAAGGCTTCTGGTCGTTTCTGCCACGCACCGTGTGGGGCAGCCTGCGCTCGGCCTGGGAGCTAGAGAAAGAACGCCTGAACCGCCAAGGCAAGAGTGTTTGGAACGTGCGCAACGACAACCTGCAGGCTTGGGCCATGTCGGTGGTGCTGTACGGCGCGTTGCTGATTTGGCTGGGCTGGGGCGCCCTTGCGTTTTTGCTGCTGCAAAGCGTGTACGCCGCGTCGATGCTGGAGGTGGTGAACTACATTGAACACTATGGCCTACTGCGGGCCAAAAATGCCAACGGCAACTACACGCGCTGCGAGCCGGAGCACTCTTGGAACAGCAACCACCTGATGGGCAACATCATTTTGTACCACCTGCAGCGCCACTCGGACCACCACGCCCACCCAACCCGGCGCTACCAGGCCCTGCGCCATTTTGCACAGGCGCCGCAGTTGCCCAGCGGTTATGCAGGCATGGTGACGTTGGCTTACTTCCCGCCACTGTGGTTTGCCTTGATGGACAAGCGGGTTGCCGCCCACTACAACGGCGACCTGACGCGTGCCAACGTGCAGCCGTCGCAGCGCGCCAAGATGTTTGCCCGCTGGCACCAGCCCCAGTCAGTGGGTTCGGCCAAGGCTACGGCGTGAGCACCATGTCCAGCGCATTGCAACAGTGGGAGTGCGGAAGCTGCCACTTTATTTACGACGAGGCGCAGGGCTGGCCCGCCGAGGGTATTGCGCCCGGCACCCGCTGGCAGGACGTTCCCCATGACTGGCGCTGCCCGGATTGCAGTTCGTCCAAAGACGACTTTATGGAATTGAATTTTTAAAATCCGCTGGCAATAAGCTTTCAATAATGGTGTGGCAAACAACCCGCACCCTTGAAAGGAAACGCCATGGAGTGGTTTACCCAGCAGAAGAGTCAGTCGCGTCTGGGCCAGATTCTGGTCAAAAAGAAACTCATCTCCGATGCACAGCTTCAAGACGCGATCCACCGCCAACACAGCACCGGCGAGCGGCTGGGCGATATTCTGACGGCGTGGAATGTTGTTACCAACCAGAACATTCAGGCAGCCTTGCGTGTGCAGCGCAATCTGCGTCTCGCAGCCTCGGTTGTCACAGCCATGATGGCACCCTTGCAAGCCTACGCCGCCGCACCCGCCCCCATGGTGGAGAGCAGCCAGTTAGAAACGGTACCCACGCCCCGCAAGGGCCTGGTGCCCATGGATGAGTCCGCATTGGACGGCGTCTCGGCGCAGGGCCTGCAACAGGAGTTGCTGGACCTGGTGGACAAGCAGTCGTCCAAGCAAAAGAGCGGGGCGGAGGTCTTGGGCACCATGGCCAAGCTGATGAACCCCATTTTGGGCTTTCTGGACTCCGACATGACGATCACCGATGTGGTGTACGACCCCAAGAAGGCGGCGGCCAAAGTCAACACCGACGGCTCCATCACCCTGAGCATGCCCAGCTCTATTGGCGAGATCAGTTTTAAGAACATCCGCCCCGTCGCCGTGGGTGGCGTCGGTGGCCCCAGCATGGGCAGTATTACGCTGCGCGATGTCCAGTTCAACGACACCAAAGTCACCATCTACCACCGGCCATAACCGCGACCGCAATTGTTCCCGCACCCGTTGCGCATTGGCCGCAGCGGGTTGCCGCTCCAGCGCACCGTGGCATCTCAGCCACACCCAAACATCCCTCTTTCTCCCTGATTTTTGGCATTTGTAACGCGGCGGTTGCAAGCCGTTAGCCACGCCCTCATTCGGCAGATTGGCGTAAACGGGCTATTTGTGTCACGCGCTTGGGGGCGTGTTTCACTTCCTTACAAATGCCGCGACAAACCCAAAAAATAAGCGCTCAACAATGAAATGGAAGCGCTAGACCTTGTCCAAAGAACCCGACGGGCCGACGCTGAAAACAGTCACCCCAGTGGTTCGCATTTTTTGGAAGACAACACCATGACATCTCTGCACAAGCAACAACAGTCCCGCCTTGGCCAGATCCTGGTCAAAAAAAATCTGATTTCTCAAGAGCAACTCAGCCAGGCCATTACCCACCAAAACAGCACCGGCAAACGCCTGGGCGACATTCTGACGGAGTGGGATGTTATTTCTCACCACCATGTGCAAAGTGCACTGGGTGTCCAACGCAAGCTGCGCATTGCTGCCTCCATCGTCACCGCCATGCTGGCCCCGCTGCACGCCTATGCATCCACCCCCGTGCCCAACGCACTGACCACCCAGAGCGACACGGTGCAAAAGCCAGCCTCCAAGATGATGGCCTTGTCGGATGACGACATGGCGGGTGTATCCGCCCAAGGTTTGAATGACAAACTATTGGAAATCGTTGCCGATGCGGGCCGCACCAAGGATGGCGCAGAAGTTCTGGGCACCATCGCCAAGGTGTTCAACCCCATTCTGGGCTTCTTGGACTCCGATACGACGGTTAGCGGTGTGGTGTATGACCCCGCGCGTTCCAAAGCCGTGATCAACCCTAACGGGTCTATCACCTTGCCGATGCCTGTTTCTATCGCAGAAGTGCGGATCGCCAACATCCGCCCCGTTGCAGTGGGCGGCGTTGGTGGCCCCAGCATGGGCACCATTACCTTGCGGGACATTCAGTTCAACAACACCAAAGTAACTTTGTCGTTGCACCCTTAAGCGGCCCTCGCCCTCACATCAACCACCACTGCACTGCACCAGCGGCGGCGCCCAAAACGCCGCCAATGGCGATAAGCTTCCACTCGTCTTCTTCCACCACCGGGTGCAGCAGCTGATAGAAGTCGACGGGCGGCAGCGACGCCAAGCGGGTGGAGAGGGTGTCCTCAATCTGCAGAGCCTTGTCAATCACGCTGAGCGAGTTTTTGTCCAGCGGCTGAAGTAACTTGAAGGTGCGCTCGCTGACCAGCCCGATCACGTTGCGGTATTGCTTCATGCCAATTGACAGCACCGCCAGTGGCTTGAAGTTCAGTCCGAGTTCGTCCAGCGTGACGGTGACCTCCCGCTGAATCATCTCCTGCAGCCGCTGCACCGAGTTTTCATTGCGCAAGACCTCGGTGGCCAATACTTCGGCGGTCATCAGGTGTTGGGCAAAAAAATTTCCATAGGCAGCGGCTACTTTGGCCTGGCGCTTGAGAAAGATGCCATGAAAGGTAAATGGCCCCAGGCGTGTCGGATAGATCGGCCTAAACACCATGTACAGCGCCAACCAATTGGTGGCGTAGCCCACCAAGGCACCAAACACTGGCAACACCCACCAAAAAGGCCAAACGTGCCAGATGTACATCACCGGCAGGCCCATGGGTAGGCCAAAGTAGAGCCCGCTGCGCTCTATGAACAAAAACTCCTTGTCACAGGCTTTTTGAAACAGGTCGACCAATAGTTTTTTCTCGATGGTCAGGCGCACGGTGATCAGCGCGTTGATGTCGAGCAATTCACTGGCCTCACTGCGGGCGTCAAGAATAAAGCGGGCAATGATGGCGGGTAGCTTGCTGCGCACCTGTGCGTACACCTTGCTACGCATCCACTGCGGCGCCATACCCCATACAAAGTCGGTCACCGCAAACCCGCGCAAGGTAATAGATTCGATCGCGTCATCCACAATGGTTTCAACATGCGGATCCAGACGCAATTGCATAGAGCGCGCCAGCTCTTCAACATCAATGCGGTTGAGCAGCTCTTCTTGGCTGACGATTTTGCTCAGACTGTTATCGATCAGGGTTTGGGCCATCTTGCCCGCGTTGGCAGGGATGATGCCCTGCCAACCCACCGGGCCAACCCCGGCAAACTCCAGCGGCTTGAACATCATGACCACCGCCAGCCAGTTGGTAAACCAGCCAATCAAGGCCCCGACAAGAGGGATCGTGATGGAGATCCAATGCGCGGTGATCCAGTCAATCATGGTGGTCAGCGTCAATAAGGGTAGGCATGGTGAGGCGATCAATAATGGGTCGGATACGCCCGACGGCGTTGCACCACAGCGCAACCGGCCAGTGTCGCACCCGGCTTGCCACCCCGGGCTGACCGGGTGTGCCAATGTATTGGCGTTGCAAAGCCATGTCGGCCGGCCGAACGGCTAAGTGACAGACACCCGTCATTTGCCGCCACGGACCGTCGAAAACCGCAAGAGCGCAGGGGCACAAGCCTGCATGCAAGTGCTGGCTAGGCGGGGTCTACAATTCCCCATTAATTGGCCTGTGCGCAAACACTTTTACCATTGCCCCAAGCCTCAAAGGACGCACGATGCCGAACGATTTTTCATCGACCAGCCAACCATCGCAGGCCCCGACCAGCCCGGACAAAAAGGCGCGTATGCGCCAAGCGGCGCTGGAATACCACGAATTTCCCACCCCTGGAAAAATATCGGTCACCGCCACCAAACAATTGGTTAACCAGCACGACCTAGCCTTGGCCTATTCGCCAGGGGTTGCTGCGCCGTGCGAGGAAATCGTCAAAGACCCCAACAACGCCTTCAAGTACACCAGCCGCGGCAATCTGGTCGCAGTCATCACCAATGGCACCGCGGTCCTGGGGCTCGGTGATATCGGGCCGCTGGCGGCAAAACCGGTGATGGAGGGCAAGGCGGTTTTGTTCAAAAAGTTTGCCGGTATCGACGTGTTTGACCTGGAAATCAACGAAAAACACGACCTGGACAAGTTGGTGGACATCATTGCGTCCCTGGAACCGACTTTTGGCGGCATCAACCTGGAAGACATCAAAGCACCCGACTGCTTCTATGTAGAGCGCAAGTTGCGCGAGCGCATGAATATTCCAGTCTTCCATGACGACCAACACGGCACCGCGATTGTGGTGGGTGCAGCGATTTTGAATGGTCTCAAGGTAGTAGGCAAAGATCCCAAAAAGGTCAAACTGGTTACCTCAGGCGCGGGAGCGGCCGCTTTGGCCTGCTTGGGTTTGCTGGTCAAGCTTGGCATCCCACGTGAAAACATTTATGTCACCGACCTGGCTGGCGTGGTGTACGAGGGGCGCACCGAGCTGATGGACGCGGACAAAATCGTTTTTTCCCAAAAGACCGATGCGCGCACCCTGCGCGAAGTCATTGTCGGCGCGGACATTTTTCTGGGATTGTCGGCCGGGGGTGTACTCAAAGCCGACATGGTGCAAACGATGGCGGCCAAGCCATTGGTGTTTGCTCTGGCCAATCCGACGCCAGAAATCTTGCCGGAAGAGATCCATGCGGTACGCGACGACGCGGTGATCGCCACCGGGCGGACCGACTACCCCAACCAAGTCAACAACGTCTTGTGCTTCCCCTATATCTTTAGGGGGGCGTTGGATGCTGGGGCATCGACCATCACCACTGAGATGGAAATTGCAGCGGTTTACGCGATTGCGGACCTGGCCCAGGCCGAGCAGAGCGAGGTGGTGGCGGCCGCCTATGTGGGCGAGCAGTTGGCCTTTGGCGCCGAATATCTGATTCCCAAGCCCTTCGACCCACGCCTAATGATTAAAATTGCGCCAGCGGTTGCAAAAGCAGCCGCCGACAGCGGCGTGGCATTGCGCCCCATTGCCGACATGGACGCCTACCGGGACCGGCTGCAAAGTTTTGTCTACGCCTCAGGCACCACCATGAAGCCGATCTTCACTGCAGCGAAGACGGCGCTTAAAAAACGGGTGGCGTTTGCCGAAGGCGAAGACGAGCGCGTGCTACGCGCCGCCCAAATTGTGGTGGACGAACATTTGGCTTTGCCCACACTGATTGGGCGCCCTGCCATCATTGCCGAGCGTATTCGTGCCTTTGGACTGCGCCTGAAAGAGGGCCGGGACTACAGCGTGGTCAACGTTGAGCACGACGAACGATACCGCGATTTTTGGCAAACCTACCACCGCATGACCGAACGCAAAGGGGTTACCGTGCCGGGCGCCAAGATCGAGATGCGCAGGCGCCTGACCTTGATTGGCTCGATGTTGTTGCACAAGGGCTACGTCGATGGCCTTATCTGCGGCACCTGGGGCACAACCGCTTTGCACCTGCACTATATCGACCAAGTCATCGGCAAACGCGCGCCCGACAACTCTGGGCCATTGCCCGATGTGCCCATCTATGCGTGTATGAATGGCTTGATGCTACCGGGCCGGCAGGTGTTTTTGGTGGACACCCATGTCAATTACGACCCTACCGCCGAAGAGTTGGCCAAAATTACTGTCATGGCCGCCGAGGAAATGATGCGCTTCGGCTTCAAACCCAAAGCGGCCCTGCTGAGTCACTCTAACTTCGGCAGCAGCAACGAGGCCAGCGCCGTCAAGATGCGCAAGACGCTGGAACTGGTGCGCGTGCAGGCGCCATGGCTGGAAATTGATGGTGAGATGCACGGCGATGTGGCCCTCGACGGTGCCGCCCGCAAGGTGTTGATGCCCAACAGTAGCCTGCAGGGCGACGCCAATCTACTGGTATGTCCAAATATTGATGCCGCCAACATCGCCTACAACCTGCTCAAGACCGCAGCAGGTGGCAATATTGCAATTGGACCGGTGTTATTGGGCGCTGCACAGCCGGTTCATGTACTCACCGCCAGCACGACAGTGCGCCGCATTGTCAATATGACCGCCCTGACGGTTGCCGAAGCCAACGCCGCACGCTGAACCCAAAAGTCAAGTGCGCACCCACTCACGAACCATGTATTCTAGAGTCGCCCTGCCTAATATCTGGGCAAGGGCTTGCTTTTTGACAATAGATACGCGACACTCTCCCGCTTGAGATTACCGGGTTTACCCGGAGTAATTTAAAGGGTTTAAAGGTGCGCAAGGGAGTGGTCAGGTTAGCGCTTACCGGCGTTATGTTGTTGCTGGGCTTTGCCGGCACGACTGTACACGCCAGGGAGTGGAACGCAGCCGAAGTCAGGGCTTCGATTGCGGTTAACGAGTTACCCCCCCAAGGGCAAGACATTTACCAGCGAATACGCCAGGGCGGTCCTTTTCCGTTTGAGAAAGATGGCGTGGTGTTTGGTAACCGTGAACGTTTACTACCGACGAATAAGCGCGGCTATTACCGCGAATACACCGTAAAAACACCTGGTACGCGCAACCGAGGAACCCGTCGCATTGTGTGCGGTGGACCAGCCACTGTGCCCGATGACTGTTATTACACGGCCGATCACTATGCGAGTTTTCGCAAGATCGTGCCTTAACTTGTTTTTTTTACTTTGATAAGGAGAAGCGGGTATGGATTTGCCACTTCGAACCGTTAGACCCAATATCGTTCAGTCGATTCGTGCATTCAGAGTAGCAGACTTGCAAGAGGCTGCCCAAGGCTTGGGGCACCATTTCCTGTACGCTAATTTGGCCAATGCCCAGACCAAGCAAGATGTCTTGGACCTGATCGGTCAGCAATTCACGCTGGCGACCACCAGTGGCAAGAATTTCGATTCTTTGTACGACAGCATGACCGACCCGGTGCACAAATCGGGGCCTCAGCCCGGATTTATCGCGGTGCTGGAGCACATTCCGGCCAATGCCAAGTTTGACAAGGAGGCGCGCGAGCAGTTGCTCGACATCTTCAGGGATACTGCGGACTACTGGGGGGACAGGAAGATACCCTTCCGATGCTTCTATTCTTTTCTGTAGCCCGTTCTGCACACACCAGCCAAGCAGAACGGGCGAAAGAGGCCAACACCAACACTGCGCAAGCAACGGCGGTTTCTGGCATCGAAATGGCAACGGAATCTGGCGAGAAAATGCCCACAGACAAACTGCTGGACATTTCTCCATTGGCGCTGCGCATGAGCAGCCCATTCAATGCCGGCTATTGGCTCGACGCTGCGTAAAACCAGCTAGATAACAGCGCGCGTAAACAAGCGCAACTGGAGGGCAGAAGGCGAGTCGACTCGCCTTCTGCCTTTTCCTTTTTTCGTGCCATTTGCGTGGGTTAATGGTTGCAGTCCGCAACTGCGCAGCGCGTGCTTCTGGGAGCCGTGCTCAGACCAATTGCTGGACCAACTCCACGTAGGCGGCTACCGGGACCTCTTCGGCTCGGCGTTGCACGTCAAAGTTGCCTGTGAAGTTTTTTTCGGACAACCACCGCCCCAAAGTGTGGCGCAGCAGCTTGCGGCGCTGGCTAAACGCGACCTGTACCATTTCGCTCAGCAGCGCCACGTTCAGAGCTGGCGGCGTGGCCAGTGGCACCATGCGAACCACAGCACTATCGACCCGAGGGGGTGGGTCAAAACTTTCGGGTGGCACGTGTAGGACGTTTTCCATGGCGTAACGCCACTGCAGCATCACACTCAAGCGCCCGTAGGCAGACGTTGAAGGGCGTGCCACCATGCGGTCAATGACCTCTTTTTGCAGCATGAAGTGCTGGTCTTCAATTGCAGCCACATCCTTGAGCAGGTGGAACAGGATCGGCGTTGAGATGTTGTAGGGCAGATTACCAACCACCCGCAAGCGGCCCGAACCAGACTCGACAGGGGCGCCATCTGGCAAAAGGGATGCCTGTATCGTTGCCCTGAGCTGTCCAAAGTCCACCCGCAAGACATCGGACTCCACAACCGTCAGCTGGGGATGGGCCCGTAGGCGATGGGCTAGATCACGGTCCAGCTCAATCACAGTCAAATGCCCCAGGCGCTCGACCAGCGGCTGCGTCATCGCCGCCAAGCCAGGGCCGATCTCCACCATGGGCTGGCCGGGCTTGGGGTCAATGGCCCGAACGATGGCATCGATGATGCCGCCATCGGTTAAGAAATGCTGGCCAAACCGCTTGCGCGCAATGTGCTTCATAGGCGGGGAAGACAATACACAGCCATCACTGAATTGGCTCGCGGATTTCCACAAACGCGCGGTCGCGCACTTCTTGCGCCCAGGTGTTGTAGGTTTCTTGGTAACGGCTTTGGCGCAACTGGTTACGCACCATTTCGCGGATTTCACGCGGTTCTAAATTAGCCCGTCGGCGCTCTACCATTTCAATCAGGTGCACACCAAAACGCGACACCACAGGGCTGCTTACTTCGCCCTCGGCCAAGCGGTTCAGCGCCTCTTCAAACTCGGGCACATACATGCCGGGGCTGGCCCAGCCCAAATCACCGCCCTGCGCGGCGCTGCCATCTTGTGAATAGGCCCGCGCCAAATCCTGGAACGTAGCACGGCCGGACTGGATTTGCTTCTTCAGGTCCGTCAACAAGGCAATCGCCACGCCTTGCGTCACCTCGGGCGACATGCGCAACAAGATATGCCGCGCCCTGGTCTGTACTACGGTGCGCGCCAGCGTCGCCGGCTGGCGTCGTTCAATCACTTTCAAAATATGAAAACCTGCGGCCGACCGCACAATGTCAGAGACCTGCCCCACTGCCAATTTCTCGGTAGCCTGAACAAACGACGGCGGATACAAGTCCGCCCGGCGCAACCCCAGTTGGCCGCCATTGGTTCGACTGGCCGCTGAAATACTTTGAACCCAGCGGTCAAATTCCTCACCACCACGAATACGGACCAATATCTTCTCGGCCTGCCGATACAACGTTGCCATTTGCTCAGGGGTCGCCTTTTCGGGTGCCGCCAGCATGATTTGCGCCAAATTGATCTCTTGGGCAAACGGGTCCGCGCTGTTGGCGAGCTGCTCCTGAATGGCCCGATCCACATCCACGTCGCTGACACGAATGCGGGACTGCACATCGCGCTCATGCAAGCGTGACAGCGTCAATTGGTCGCGCAGTTGCGCATGAAACAGCGCCACGCTGATGCCGTCTTTTTCAAGCTGGCGGTGCAAAGTTGGAATATCCACTTGTTTTTGGCTGGCCACATCGGCCTCGGCCTGGTCAACAGCGGCCTGGTCCACCCGCAGACCGGTTTCGCTGGCCAGCTGCAACTGGGCTTTGTCGTTGATCAATTGATCCAGCACCTTTCGGCGCAATTCCTCCGGTGGCGGAACGGCAACCCGTTGTCGCTCCATGTTTTGTGTGGCCCCTTTGATCGCAGCAGTCAATTCGCTGTGCGTGACCGGCACCGAACTCACCACCGCCACAATGTAGTCCAGCGCTTGTGGCGTTTGGGCCTGCGCCCCGCCAAACACCAGACCCAGTAAAAAAAGTAGGACGCTCGTCCCGGCGCGAAATATCATGGTCAATCAATCGTAATTGCTGAAGCGGCTGCTAGAGCCGAAGGATTCGCGCAAACTCTGGTAGCGCGAAACATTGCGTTTTAAAGTCTCCTGGGGGCTGGAGCCCCAACCCAGGCGGGTAAATCCAACAAACTCAATCTGAAACATCAAACTGTTGGTGGCGGTTGACGCGCTGGTCTGTATCCGGTCCAGGACCACACGGCCCAACCAGCAGCCCGCATCGTACTCGACACCCAGCACCGCATTGACCAGTGTCTTGTCCAAAACGCTGTAGTTCAGGCGGCCCACGCTGTAATAGCGCCCTTCGCCTTGCCCCCGACCAGCGCCCAAATCTTGGCCGCGGTCGCCCCACAGGTTATTGAGGGGCCATTGCCAGCTCAGGTCAATTTGCTCGCTGACGTTGCGCTGCGTGCGGTATGCGGCATTGAGCACCCGGTAGGGGCCAGGGCTGTAGCGCGCACCCAGCGTGGAGCGCTCTGACTGGTCGGTCTTGCCGTTGTATTGCAGGGTGGAATCCAACGCCCACCGGTCGCTGAGGTTGATGGTTGCACCCAGCAAGATATCGCTCAAACCTGCTTCGGCAGGGGCCAAACCGGGCGTCAGTGTCACAAGCTGTGGATCAAACCGCACGCGCTGTGCAACACCGAAACGCGCCCATTGGGCACCCGTGTCGCCATCCAGAAACCGGGTTGCCAAGCCAAGGGTCAGCAGGTTGTTATCCGAAATCTTGTCGTGGCCGACAAAGTTGTTTTCGGTAAAAATAGTAGCCCAGTTGAAGTCATTCACGCCCGTGTCGTAATTGGGCAGCATGCTCTGGTTGCGGTAGGGCGTGTACACGTAAAAAGCCCGGGGCTCTAGGGTCTGAATCAGTGCGTTCCCCCACACCTGGGTATTTCGCTCAAAGACCAAGCCACTGTCCAGACTGAAGGTCGGAACGAAGCTACCGGCGGTGCGGTCACCACTGGCCAGCGGCGCATCCAACTGGTAGGTACTGGCGTGCAGTTGCAGCTTCGGTGTCATATATCCCGCTGGGCCCACAACAGGTCGGCTGACTTGCAACAGGCTATATACCCGCTGTGCGTTGGGCTGCAGCGTAAGCGCGCGATCGGCTTCAAACTGGGTTAAATCGGCCTCGGCAGACCAATCAAACCCTTTGACGTTGGCGACGGCATAACGGCCTGTCAGTTGCGGAACGCGGTCATACGGCGGAACGATGGGCGCCGTCGGGTCTTGCAGGGTTTGCCACCGAAACATCTGCAGCCCCAGCGAAAAAGGGCCCTGCGCCCAGTTCGCACCCACGGAACTGGGCAGCAAGCGCTGGGTCAGGGTAGGGCTGCTGTTGGTAAAGTCGCGCCAATAAGCGTCGTCACTCACCCGATTGATGTTGGCGTTGACCGCAATATTGCCCACCTGCGGCAGATCGGTCGCCACGTTGCCGGCGTGCAAGTAACTGACCCCCCAGCGGTCACTATTGGTCAGACGGTCAGACGGCAGGTAATTAGCCCGAACCGAGCCCGAGTAACTGGGTTCTAGGTAGCGAAATTCTCCGCCCAAATCGACCCCTCGCAGCGACATGAAGGTAGGGGTGATGGTGGCATCTCGGTTGGGCGCAATATCCCAGTAGTAGGGCACCACGGCCTCGACGCCGTTAACAGTACTCACACCCACGCTGGGCGGCAGTAAGCCGGACTTGCGCTTGTCACTCAGGGGAAAGCTGATGGCCGGCACCGGAAGAATGGGCACGTTCTTAAACCGCAGCACGCCGCCGTGGGCAATCCCTTCTTCCTTGTCATTGTCCAGACTGATACTGGCCGCACTCAAAATCCAGTCCGGCATCCAGTCGGGCCCAGGCTTGCGCTTGCAGGTGGTGTAGGTGGCGTCGGTGATGACGGCGTGGCTTTCGTCTAAAAAGTCGGCCCGAAATGCCTGGCCATGGGCACCGTTTTGCAGAAAGTGGTAACGCGGCTCGTTAAAAAAACCTTCAAAGGCCTCAACTTTCAGCTCTAGCAAGGGCCCTTCATAGACGTTGCCCCCGCGGTTGATCAGGACATTGCCCGTAGCCTTGGCTTTGTCTTCAATCTGGTTGTACTCCAGGCGGTCGGCGCGGATGACGGTGCCCGCCTTGCGCAGTTCCGCGTCGCCCTCAATCGTGCTGTCGAGTTCAGGTCGGCCACTGATCCGATCACCCCGCAAAAACGTGGGCGCCCCAGTGGTCTGGGCAGGGACTATGCCCTCTTTCAGGGTTGAACTGGCTTTCAGCGGCAGCCCTTCTTCAACCGGCTCAACAACCAGCGGCTCCGGCGTCTGCGCGCGCAAAGGCCCAACACCACTGGCCAAGCAGCCTATCAAAGCCAGGCTTGGTGACAGGCGTCGAAGGTGGGGCAACCAGTCTGCCGGGTTGCGCTGGGGGTCTCGCATGGGGGCTAAGAGTGCAATCAAAAAATAGATGGCTACGCGCACAGGAGCGCGTGAACCGGGGTTTGTGGCAGGGCTTTGTAGAATCGATTATCCATGAGCGCCATTACCCCCACGCCCCCCACCCCACAGCCCGCCCACGCCCCGCACCTGCTTGAATGGGCCAGCGCAGAGCGCCACGCCTTTTTTGCGACCTGGTTTGCAGGTATCCGTGAGCGCCACCAATTGATTCCGGAGAGCCTTCGCTTGGCGTCTGCGGATGCGAGTTTTCGGCGCTACCTGCGGGTTGACAGCCCCTTGGCCACCCCGGCCAACAGCTTTGTCATCATGGACGCCCCCCCTGACAAAGAAGACTGCAAACCCTTTGTGCAGGTCGCAGGCCTGATGCAACAAGCCGGGCTGAAAGCCCCCGAAGTGTTGGAGTGGGACCAAGCCCATGGCTTCATGCTGCTCACCGACTTGGGCGCGCAAACCATGATGCAATGTATTGCACCGCAAGAGCCGCCACCGCTGCCTCTGTACCTTGAAGCGGTTGACACCTTGATTCAGTGGCAGCTGGCATCCCGCCCCGACGTACTGCCGCCCTATGACCAAGCGTTGTTGGAGCGTGAGTTGGCACTGTTTCCGCAGTGGTACATCCAAGCGCACCGGCAGGTGACGCTCAGCGACGCCCAGCGAAAAACCCTGGACAGCGCATTTGCCGCCATTGTGAAAGCCAATCTGGCATGGCCCAGTGTCTACGTGCACCGGGACTTTATGCCGCGCAACCTGATGGTGGGCCCCGGCGGTGTGGCCCGCGTGCATGACGAAAAGCTAGGCGTGCTGGATTTTCAAGATGCGGTCTACGGCCCCATAACCTACGACATCGCCAGCCTGATGCGCGACGCTTTTTTGAGCTGGGAAGAGGACTTCTGCCTGGACGTGACCATCCGTTACTGGCAAAAAGCCCGCACGGCCGGTCTACCCGTGGGTGATGACTTTGGCGAGTTTTATAAAGCGGTGGAATGGATGGGCTTACAGCGCCACCTCAAAGTCGCCGGGATTTTTGCCCGCCTGACCTTGCGTGATGGAAAGCCCCAATACCTGGCGGACACGCCCCGCTTCATTGCCTACATACGGTCCACCTGCGCGCGCTACATGGAACTCAAACCCTTGCTGCGCCTGGTTGAGGCCATTGAAGGCATGGAAGTGCCCAACGCCTACGCGTTTGGACGTTCTTAAAGCCAAACAGGCCGCTAGCCCCCAAAAACAGTGCGCAAGCAGCTCCTGAATTAATAGCAAAATCCATGCCCCGCTTTTTTGTACCCGCTGCCCTGGCGGCCGGCACTCCGCTCGATTTGCCGAGTGGACCAGCGCGCCATGTGCAAGTGCTGCGTTTGCAGCCTGGCGATACCATCACACTCTTTAACGGCGAGACCGACGGCGAATACGACGCCACCATCGCGCACATGGGGCGCAGCGACGTGCAAGTGCTGGTAGGAACCTACCACGCCATCCACCGCGAGCCCGAGCGCGCGGTGCATCTGGCATTGGGCATGCCCGCTAATGACCGCATGGACTGGCTGGTGGAAAAGGCCAGCGAACTGGGTGTCGCCAGCATCCAACCACTGATGACGGAACGCAGTGTGCTGCGCCTGAGTGGCGAGCGGGCAGAAAAGAAGGTCGCCCACTGGCGTAGCGTGGCCGTGGCCTCCTGTGAACAGTGTGGCGGCAACCGGGTACCACACATCCATGCGGTGCAAACTTTGGACGCTTGGCTTAAGACCCAAGCGCAGACGGATGGCGCGGCCCGTTTTCTTCTGTCTTTGCAAGTGGGTGCAGTACCCCTGCGCCACTGGGTCGGTGCCAACAGCCCCAACACCGCGACTTTTTTGTCTGGCCCCGAAGGCGGACTCAGTGCGCAGGAAGAAGCCTATGCGCTGGCAAACGGTTTTAAGCCAGCAACTCTGGGCCCACGGGTTCTGCGGGCTGAGACGGCGGCAATCGCCGCCCTGATGGCGATACTGGTTTGAGGGCTGCACCCGATCAAGAGTAGTATCAGTCTGGTGTGAATCCTCCACCTTTTTTGGACTGTCGCGGGCATACTACGGCGCCTATACCCATCCAACTTTTAACCAATCAGGAGAGATGATTTGATATCTGAAGCCATGCGTAACTCGATTCGTGCCACCGGCCTTGGCGCCATCATGCGCGGTGCCGGCCTGATAACCCGCTTTATTCCCATTCCACAGCCAACCTTGTTGGTGGGCCCAGGCTCCAGCGGCCGGTTGGGCCAAGCGGTTGCCGGTTTTGGCCACGAAAAAATTCTCATCGTTACCGACAGCGTCATCTCTAAACTGGGCTTGCTCAAGCCGCTGACCGACGCATTGACCGCAGGCGGCGCGCAATATGTGGTGTTCGACGAAATTACCCCCGACGCCCCCATCCCCTTGGTTGAACGCGGAATCGCGTTTTACAAAGAGCATGGCTGCGACGCCATCGTCGCGTTTGGCGGCGGGTCCTCCATGGATGCTTCCAAAGCGATTGCGGTGTCCATTTCCAACCCCAAGCCCCTGCGCCAACTTGCGGGTTACCTGAAGGGCCTGCGCGCGCCGGTCAAGATTTATGCGGTGCCTACCACCGCAGGCACCGGCTCCGAAGTTACGGTAGCAGCCGTTATCTCCGACCCGGAAAAACACACCAAATTGGTCATTGTTGACCCCCGTATGGTGCCAAAAATGGCCGCCCTAGACCCCAGCCTGATGATCGGCTTGCCACCCCACATCACTGCAGCCACCGGCATCGACGCCTTAACCCACGCGGTTGAGGCCTACATTGGCAACTGGACGACGCCCTACTCGGATGGCATGGCCCTGTCGGCCGTCGGCCTGATTTTCGAGAACCTGCGTACCGCGTACACCAATGGAAAGAACCTGGAGGCGCGTGAAAAAATGGCGCTGGCCTCCACCTACGCCGGTTTTGCCTTCACCCGCGCCAATGTAGGTTACGTACACGCCATTGCCCACCAGTTTGGTGGCCTCTACCACACGCCCCACGGCCTGGCCAATGCCATCATGCTGCCGCATGTGCTCAAGTACTCGCGCCCTGCCATCATCGAGCGCTTGGCGCAACTGGCCGTGCGTGCCAAAGTAGGTACCGAGGACGAACCATCGTCGGTCTTGGCGCAAAAGTTTCTTGACGCGGTGGACCAGCTCAACCAAGACTTAGGTATTCCCACGCACTTGGAGGCCCTACAAGAGTCAGACATTCCTGCGCTGGCCAAAGCAGCCTGCTTTGAGGCGCACACCGGCTACCCGGTACCACGCTATATGTCGCAGACCCAGTGTGAAGCCATGATTCGCCAAGTACTGCCGCCAAAAGCCGGCCACAAAACAGTGCGGGCTATGCCGGCACGTAAAACCAAAAAGGCCGCTTAAGCGGCAAACGCAAGGGCGTTCTCACAACAGGCCCTTGCAAGACCAGGCGACCTAGAGCGTAATCTGTGGGTCCAGTTACACGGTGTAGTTGTATTAATTTGAGGAGCGGTTTAATGAAAAAAGTAGTCACAGTGACGCTTGGGTCGTCCAAGCAGGATTTTGAATTCAAGACCAAATTTTTGGGTCAGTCTTTCACAGTGGCCCGCATGGGTGCAGACCGCGACACGGGCAAAGCCTGGGAGTTGATGCGCCGCCAGCAGGCTACGGCCGACGCCATTGGCTTGGGCGAAATCCCCGACCATTACCACGTCGGTTTGCGCACGGTTATGAACAAAGAAACCGAGCGACTGACCAATGTCGTCACCCGCGTACCGGTGACCACCGGCGCCACGCTGCGCCGCCTCTTGCAAGTGCGTGCGGTGCGCCATGTGCAAAAAGAGCTGGGCAGCTATTTCAACAACAACCTGGTGCTTTTTCTCTCCGGCATGCGTAACTACGACATGGCCGTGGCCATGGCCGATTACACCAAAAACCTGAGTTTCGCCGACGCTATTTTTCAGACCGGCGCACCCACCATGCTGACCTCACTGGAACAGCTGGAGCTGTACGCCAAGGGCAGCCAACTCATGCTCAACGGTAAATCGGGTGAGCTGCTAGAGGCCACACTCACCGGTTTCAAAAACCGGCGTGTCGCCAGTGTCGTGGCCAAGTCCCACGTCATCGTCGGGACTTTTGCTGAATTCGAGGCTGTTGGCAACCGCAGCAACCTGGAAGGCAAAACACTGATTACCTCGGCGGTGGACGACGAGCGCATGGCGTTTTTTACCAAGTGCAAGGTTAACTTGGTGGTGGACGTGTCTCCCAAATTGTTCGACAAAGTAGTAGGCATCAACACCATCGAGGCCATGATCTTGGCGGCACTAGAGAAGCCAACCGAAGAGGTATCCGATGACGACTTCGCCGAGATTTTGGATGAGCTCGACATCAAGCCGCGCATGCTGCACCCCACAGGCAAGTTCCGCAATATTCGCCGCTTCGCGTTTGTGGTCCACCCATTGAGCCAGTCGTACATCCAAAAAGGCCTGCCTATCCCCAAGGCCACGCCGAAGTTTGTCATGGACCGCATCGAGACCTTGGCCGCGCATATGCCGCCCATGGTCTATTGCAAGATGAGCAACATCATCTCGCCTACGGGTGCTGAGGCGGAAGGTTGGTTGATCTCGGTGGGCGGAACCCCCAAAGAGATGCTGTCACGCAGCCCTGAGTTCACCTACCGCCGCTTGCTGCATGCAGCCGAAATCGCTCAAAAAATGGGCGCACAGATCATGGGTCTGGGTGCGTTCACCAAAGTGGTGGGTGACGCAGGCGTCACCGTGGCACGCCGCTCGGAGTTGCCCATCACCACCGGCAACAGCTACTCCGCTTCTGGCGCACTGTGGGCCGCCGCCGACGCCATGCGCCGCATGGGCTTGTTGACCATTAACAAGAACAAAAAAATCATGGCCAAAACCATGGTGATTGGTGCCTCGGGCTCCATCGGATCGGTCAGCGCACGCCTCTTGGCCATGTCCTTTGACGAGGTCTACCTCGCAGGCCGCACGCTCTCCAAACTCGACGAGCTCAAAGCATCGATCCTAAAAGAGACCCCCAACGCCAAAGTATTCACCACCATCGACTACAACAACCAGTTGAGCGACATGGACATGATCGTCACCTCCACCTCGGGTGCGGGCAAAGAAATTTTGGACATCATGAAAGTCAAGCCCGGCTGCGTGATTACCGACGTGGCCCGTCCGCTGGACTTGCCTGCTTCGGACGTTGCAAAGCGCCCAGACGTGCTGGTGATCGAGTCTGGCGAGATCGATTTGCCCACCAAGGTCAAAGGCCTTAAAAGTATTGGCCTGCCACCCAACGTGGTGTATGCCTGCTTGGCCGAAACCATTGTGCTGGCACTCGAAGGACGTTTTGAAGTGTTCACCGTGGGCCGCGACACCGAGTGGGAGAAGGTCAAAGAGATCTACAAGCTAGGCCTCAAGCACGGCATGAAGCTGGCGGCTATTTCTGGCGTCAACGGACCTTTCACCGACGAGGCGATTGCCAAAGTGGTGACCCTGGCCAAGAAAGCGCGTTTAACCTGGAACGCAGGTGCAGTCAGCGCCCCAGCCGCTGCCAAGAAGACCACCAAGGCTGCCGCCCCCAAAGCGGCAAAGCCCCGTGCCAAGCCGGCCGCAAAAAAGGCCGCTCCGGCCACGGCTGCCGCTAAGGTAGTGAAAGCACCCGCAAAGAAAGCCACAGCCAAAGCAAAACCGACCAAGGTATCTAAGTCCGTTGCGACGGCGTAAGCCAATGTAGCTCTTCCTCGCGGTTCCCCCAAAACGGGCACTACGAGGTCTACCAACAAAAAGCGCCTTCGGGCGCTTTTTGTTTGCCCGCTACACTGCCACCATGAACCGTAACCTCTGGCTGCTGGCGCTGTGCCAGGGACTCTTTCTGACGAACAACGTGGCCTTCATCGCCATCAATGGCCTGGTCGGCTTGGCGCTGGCCCCTTACGGATGGATGGCCACCTTGCCGGTCGTGGGTTATGTGGTGGGTGGCGCCCTGAGCACACCCCTGGTGGCCCACACCCAGGCACGGTTTGGGCGACAAATCTCATTTCAACTGGGGCTGCTGGTGGCCTTGCTGTCGGCCGCCGTGGCAGCCTGGGCGGTGGTGGGCAACCATTTTTGGATCCTGGTGGGCGCCACGGTTGTGGCTGGCTATTACAGCGCCAACGGCCAACTCTACCGCTTTGCCGCAGCGGAGTTGGCATTGCCCGCGGCCCGGGAAAAAGCAGTGTCGCTGGTGCTGGCGGGCGGTCTTATTGGCGCCATCGCTGGCCC
>JBBRNS010000001.1:0-63240 GCA_038230175.1 Burkholderiales bacterium | reverse complement strand
CCATAGCATCCTGATCAACTCGTCCTTTTGCGCATGACTAAGTTGGCTGAGATCGGGCAGGTTTGGCATTACAACGCATTGTCGCTCACTATTTCATAGCGGACGATGGCCTGACTCATTGGGAGCTGAGTAGTTACGAATATTCTATCGAAATTGGCACTTATCCCTCATAGAATATAGGCTTGATGCTATATAAATAATAGCATCAATACGTCAATCTCCCGGGGTGAATCTCTTGCAGGATGGTGGTGGCAATCTCTTCGATCGACTTGGTGGTGGTCGATAGCCACCGAATGCCGGTGCGACGCATCATGGCCTCGGCCTCACTAACCTCCATTCTGCAGTTCTCTAACGATGCGTAGCGCGAGTTGGGGCGCCGCTCATTGCGGATTTCGCTCAGGCGCTCTGGCGATATGGTTAGTCCAAATATCTTCGTCTTGTGCGGCACCAAGGCTGGGGGAATTTGACGGCGTTCAAAGTCCTCTGGAATCAGAGGGTAGTTGGAGGCTTTGAGCCCATATTGCATGGCCAAGTAGAGCGAGGTGGGTGTTTTGCCGCTGCGGCTTACTCCCACCAAAATGACATCAGAGTGCTCCAAGTCGCGGTTGCTTTGTCCGTCATCGTGGGCCAGCGAAAAATTGATGGCCTCGATACGGTTTTGGTATTCTTTGCTCTTGCTCGCGTCACTAAACCGACCGATGCGGTGGTTGGATTTGATCTTGAGCTCTTCCTCCAGCGGGTGCACAAAGGTGCCAAACATGTCCAGCAGCATTCCCTCGCAGCCATCTTGAATAACTTTGAGGACTTCCATGTTGACCAGGGTGGTAAACACAATGGGCCGTGCCCCATCCACCACACCGGTGTGGTTGATTTGGCGCACTACTTGGTGGGCACGGTCTACCGAGTCAATAAAGGGCAGGCGCACATGGCGGGCCCGGGTTTCGAACTGCGCCAAAATGGCGTTGCCGAACGTTTCGGCGGTAATGCCCGTGCCATCGGATATAAAAAATACGGTACGGTGGTGCATGGAAATAGGTCCCTACAATGGCTGCAACGGAGTGCCATTCTCGCGCATTGCGCGCTCTACCAGAACACTGCGGCAGTCAGCGAATGTCAGCAAAGGCCAAGATGCCTGGCTACTTTCGCACTAACCGCGCACGGGTTTAACTTGAGGAGCATATTGATGTCGACACTTTTCAATCCCAACGACCTCGTCGTTCCCTTCGAAAAATTGCGCATGACCGACGTGGACTCGGTTGGCGGAAAAAACGCAAGCCTAGGCGAGATGATTTCGCACTTACCCGAAGGGGTCAAAGTACCGACCGGTTTCGCCACCACCGCCCATGCGTTCCGGGAGTTTTTAAAGCACGGCGGCTTGGGCGACACTATCAATGCCCGTTTGCTTGCGCTGGACACTGAAGACGTGCGGGCTTTGGCCCAAACCGGATCAGAAATCCGGGCCTTGGTGGAAGCGCAACCGTTTCCAGCCGATTTGGAGCAGTCCATTCGTGATGCTTTTGCGGTGCTGAGTGCGGACAATGCAGAGGCTACCTTCGCGGTGCGCTCATCGGCAACGGCCGAAGACTTGCCAGATGCGTCCTTTGCGGGTCAGCAAGAAACCTTTTTGAACGTGCATGGCATCGAGGACATCTTGCACAAGATTCGCGAGGTGTTCGCATCCCTTTACAACGACCGCGCCATCAGTTACCGAGTGCACAAGGGGTTTGCCCACGAGCATGTGGCGCTGAGTGCCGGTATCCAGCGCATGGTGCGTTCCGACTTGGGTGCCGCTGGCGTGATCTTTACCATCGACACCGAATCCGGTTTCTCGGACGTGGTGTTTATTACTTCCAGCTACGGTTTGGGTGAGACCGTCGTTCAGGGAGCGGTAAATCCGGACGAGTTTTACGTGCACAAGCCGATGCTGCGTGCCGGAAAACGCGCCATTATTCGCCGCAGCCTGGGTTCCAAGCTGCTTCAAATGCAGTTCACCACTGCGGAAGAAAAGACGGTTGGCAAGAAGCTGTTGAAAACTACCGATGTTCCCGCTGAATTGCGCAACCGCTACTCGCTTACCGATGCCGATGTGGAGCAACTGGCGCGCTATGCCTTGGTGATTGAAGAGCATTACGGGCGCCCCATGGATATTGAATGGGGCAAGGACGGGCTCGATGGCCAGTTGTATATTTTGCAGGCGCGGCCAGAAACGGTGAAGAGCCAGGCCGGTAACCAGGTGGAATACCGCTACAAGCTCAAAGGCTCTAGCGCAGTCCTGATCGAAGGCCGCGCAATTGGTCAAAAAATCGGCACCGGCCCAGTGCGCATCGTGCACAACATCAGCGAGATGGACAAGGTTCAGGCTGGAGACATTTTGGTGACCGACATGACCGATCCCAACTGGGAACCAGTGATGAAGCGTGCTGCAGCCATCGTGACCAACCGCGGCGGGCGCACCTGCCATGCGGCCATCATTGCCCGGGAGCTGGGTATTCCCGCAGTGGTGGGCTGCGGCCATGCGACGGAGGCACTCAAAGATGGCATGCTGGTAACCGTCAATTGCTCGGAAGGAGATACCGGGTTTGTCTATGACGGCCTGTTGGAGACCGAGGTGACCGAAGTCCAGCGTGGCACCATGCCCGCGAGCCCGGTCAAGATCATGATGAATGTGGGCAACCCCCAACTGGCTTTTGACTTCTGCCAGTTGCCCAATGAAGGCGTGGGCTTGGCGCGGTTGGAGTTCATCATCAACAACAACATTGGCGTTCACCCCAAAGCGATTTTGGATTACCCCAATGTGGATGCCGACTTGAAAAAGGCCGTCGAATCGGTTGCGCGTGGCCATGCGTCGCCCCGCGCTTTTTATGTCGACCGTGTGGCTGAAGGTGTGGCCAGTATCGCGGCGGCCTTTTGGCCCAAGCCGGTGATCGTGCGCATGTCAGACTTCAAGAGCAACGAGTATCGCAAGCTCATTGGTGGAAGCCGCTACGAACCCGAGGAAGAGAACCCAATGCTCGGTTTTCGCGGTGCCGCGCGCTACGTGAGTCAGGAGTTTGGTGAAGCTTTTGCCATGGAGTGCGAGGCACTCAAACGGGTGCGCACCGATATGGGCCTGACCAATGTACAAGTGATGGTGCCGTTCGTGCGCACCGTCGGCCAGGCCAAACGGGTTACCGAATTGCTCGCGCGCCATGGGCTGCGCCGGGGCGACGCCGACTTGAAGCTGATCATGATGTGCGAGATACCCAGCAATGCCATTTTGGCGGACGACTTCTTGCAGTATTTCGATGGCTTTTCTATCGGATCAAACGACCTGACGCAGCTCACCCTGGGCCTGGACCGCGATTCGGGCTTGGAGTTGCTGGCGGTTGACTTTGATGAGCGCGATCCGGCCGTCAAGGCGTTGATCAAACTGGCTATTGCCGCCTGCAAGCGCCAGGGCAAATACATCGGTATTTGTGGCCAGGGCCCCAGTGACCATCCCGACTTCGCGCAGTGGTTGGT
This sequence comes from Burkholderiales bacterium, assembly GCA_038230175.1. Classification (GTDB taxonomy): domain Bacteria; phylum Pseudomonadota; class Gammaproteobacteria; order Burkholderiales; family Burkholderiaceae_C; genus Allorhodoferax. The sequence continues at coordinate 59,739 of JBBRNS010000001.1, read as the reverse complement.
TGACGAAGGTATTTCTTCAATCTCCTTGAATCCTGATTCGGTGATCTCTACCTGGCAAAGATTAGCGACCAAATGACACCGGCCGCGACCGCGCGCCGATGGCCCCTGCATGCGGGCTTGTTGGCGCTATGGTTTGTGGCTTCGTTTGGATGGGTGTTTTTTGCCCGTGACCTGCAGTGGGTCGTGGGCGGCTGGCCCGTAGGTTATTGGATTTTTGCCCAAGGTTTGGTGTTGATTTTTGTGGCTATCGTCGCGGTGTATGCGTGGGTTGCGAACCGCCGCGAAGCGGCCGATGACAGTTTGGACACAAAAGCTTATGCAAGCTACCGACGGGGTTTGCACCGTTGGTTCGCGCGTTACCTCGTGGGCCTTTTGCTATTTCTATCGGCCTTGGCCTTAGCCGAGCATTGGGGGTTACCCAAAGCATGGGTGGCTGGTATATTTCTAGCTGCTACTTTGCTTTTGTATGCGGCCATAGGCGTATTCAACCGTACGTCGCGTGCAGCCGAGTACTACGTCGCGGGTCGACGTATCCCAGCGGTCTACAACGGCATGGCTACCGCAGCAGATTGGATGAGCGCGGCATCCTTTATCAGCCTAGCGGGCGGCCTGTACTTGCAGGGATTTTCGGGAAAAGGCGCGCAGGCGGGCGGCCTGGCCTATGTGCTGGGGTGGACGGGCGGGTTTTGTTTGGTGGCACTGTTGGTGGCGCCGTACCTGCGGCGAATGCAACTCTACACTGTGCCCGATTATTTTGCGGTTCGCTTTGGCGGGCGCTGGCCACGCACCATTGCCGCGTTGGCCACGGTGCTGTGTTCATTCACCTATGTGGTGGCGCAGATATTTGGCGTGGGACTGATCGTTTCGCGCCTGACTGGCTTGCAGTTTGACATTGGTATTTTTGTCGGCTTGGGCGGGGTGTTGGTCTGCTCGTTTTTGGGTGGTATGCGGGCAGTGACCTGGACCCAGGTCACCCAGTACGTGCTCATTATTCTGGCCTTTTTGATACCAGTGTCTTGGTTGGCCTACAAACAGGTTGGCAACCCCTTGGCGCCGTTAAGTTATGCGCAGCAGTTGCAAACCATCGGTGGCTTGGAGCAGCGATTGATGGATTCACCTGCAGAGCGGGAGGTGCAGCAGGTGTTTGCCCTGCGCGCAGAAGTTTATGCAGCCAAGCTGAAGGATGTTGACGCTGGGTTGCTGCGGGACCGGGATGCGCTACGGACTGAATTGCGTGCTTTGGGCGTTAGCGGCGCTAACGACGGCCAGGTCGTGCGCCTTCGCAAAGAGTTGGCCGCACTGCCGAAGGATGTTGCCGCAGCGCGCCAGCAATGGACTCTGGCCCTTGCTGAAAACCGGGAAAGGGCAACGCCGTTGGGCGGCATGCCCGCACATGCTCTTCCATTTGACGGCAGCCCAGCTGGCACTGTTTCAGAGCAGCAGGCCTTTGAAACATCACGCCTGAATTTTTTGGCCCTGGTTTTTTGTCTGATGGTGGGGACTGCGGGTTTGCCGCATTTGCTGACCCGTTTTTATACCACTCCCTCAGTCGCGGAGGCGCGCACTTCCGTGGCATGGTCGCTATTTTTTATTGCCCTGTTGTACATGTCGGCGCCCGCATTGGCGGTATTGGTCAAGTACGAGGTGATGGCGCATTTGGTGGGTTTGCCATTTGACCAGCTGCCGGGTTGGGTTGCCCAATGGGCGCGTGATCCCTCGCTGTTGGCAATTGCTGACGTCAATGCCGACCACATTTTGCAGTTCTCCGAGATCAAGATGGGCGCCGACGTAGTGATGCTGGCGACACCCGAAATCGGCGGACTACCTTATGTCGTGACGGTGCTCGTCGCAGTCGGCGGCCTCGCTGCAGCCTTGTCCACCGCCGATGGTTTGTTGCTGACGATTGGTAATGCGATGGCACACGATGTCATTCCCGACAATGGCGCTAGCGAGGCCCAGACCATGCGCCGCGTCATGTGGTCCAAATTTGCGCTTTTAGTGGTTGCCCTCCTAGCCGCCTATGTGGCTGCGCTGCGGCCGGCTGGCATTTTGTACCTGGTCTCGGCCTCGTTTTCTTTGGCAGGTGCAGCCTTTGTGCCAGCCATGGTGTTGGGCATTTTTTGGCCCGGTACCAGCCGAAGCGGCGCGATTACCGGAATGTTGGCTGGGCTGGGTGTCACGCTGTATTACTTGGTGGTCAACCTGCCGGCGGTGCGTGCAGCGTTTCAGCTCGGAGGTGACGGTCTTTGGTGGGGCGTGCAGCCGGTTTCGGCGGGCGTTTTCGGTGTTGCGGCCGGGCTGATAGTGACATTGGCTGTGAGCTTGGCAACGGGCAAAGACGGGTCAAACCTTGGCGGCCACTCGCCGAAAGTGCGCCAATTGCCTAGATAGGCTATAATAGAGGGCTTCGCCTTGCTGTACCTCACACGACGCTGAGGGCAGCTTTTTCTACCCGCTTAAAACGGGTTATCCATAAGGAGGAGCAATGCGTCACTATGAAATCATTCTCATGATCCATCCGGATCAGAGCGAGCAAGTTCCGGCCATGCTGGAGCGTTACAAAGGCATGATCGTTGCCGGCGGTGGCAAGGTTCATCGTGTGGAAGACTGGGGTCGTCGCCAATTGGTCTACATGATCAACAAATTGGCCAAAGCCCATTACCTGTGCGTCAACATCGAAGCCGACCAGGCTGTGATGTCCGAGCTGGAGCATGCCTTCAAGTTCAACGACGCTGTGTTACGCCACCTGACCGTGTCGAAGAAAAAAGCCGACACCGGCCCATCTTCGATGATGAAAACGGTTGAGCGCGAAGATGCGCGCAAGACCCAACAGGCTGAATACCAAGGTTAAGACGGCTTTTTTGCCAAGGAAGCGTGCGTGCCAATACGCTTGTTCTAGGGGCTTGTATTGCAGAGGCTGAGGCCATGCGTTACACCCCAGCTGGTTTGCCAGCCTTGAACCTCAAACTCGAACACGAGTCAGACGTTCAAGAAGCAGGCCAGAAGCGACAAGTAAAGGCCGCCATAAAAGCAGTGGCGTTCGGATCGGTGGCTGAGCGGCTTGTAAAACAAGCCATCGGCAGCGTCTGGCGGTTTACTGGTTTTTTGGCAACGCCTAAAAATGGCAAAAACGTGGTTTTTCACATTCAAGAATTTTCGCAAGATTAATTGTTTCAGGAGCCTCTCATGGCAACGTTCAAAAAGTTCAACAAAGACAAGCGCCCTAAGCGCCCCGCACAAAACCTGCTGTTTAAGCGCAAGCGCTTTTGCCGCTTCACGGTGACTGGCGTCGAAGAGATCGACTACAAAGACATCGACACATTGCGTGACTTCATTGCCGAAAACGGCAAAATCATTCCCGCGCGCATGACTGGCACCCGTGCCATTTTCCAGCGCCAGCTCAACACTGCTATCAAGCGCGCTCGCTTCTTGGCGATGTTGCCTTACAGCGACCAGCACAAAATCTAAGGAGCATTACTATGCAAATTATTCTGCTCGACAAGATCGTGAACCTTGGCAACCTGGGCGACATCGTCAAGGTTAAAGACGGCTACGCGCGCAATTTCTTGATCCCTACCGGCCGCGCTCGCCGCGCCACCGAGGCAGCCAAGGCTGCATTTGAAGTCAAGCGCGCTGAGCTCGAAAAAGCCGCTGCAGTGAAGTTGGCTGAGTGCCAAGCTGTGGGCGCCAAGTTGGCTGGATCGACTATCAAGTTGACCCAAAAAGCGGGTGTTGACGGCCGCTTGTTCGGTTCTGTCACCAATGCGGACATCGCCGAAGAGCTTGGCAAAAACGGCTTCAAAGTCGCCAAGTCGCAGATTCGTCTGTCCAACGGTCTGATCAAGACTATCGGTGACAACACCGTGTCGGCTGTGTTGCACACCGACGTGGTTGTCGAATTCACCGTATCGGTGTACGGCGAAACCGCTTAAATTGCTGCATCTCCAAGGCCACTAGGGCCTTGGAATTTAGCCCAAAAGGCCGCCAGGATGTATCCTTGCGGCCTTTGTATTTTTGGGTACAGATTGCGTCAGTCCACAACTTACACACAACTTGTGCCCGGCTAATCCCCAGGCTTTCACTCGACACTGCCGGTCGTGTCGCGTAGCATCCAAATAGCGGTGATCGCCGCGCGCCACGCAAGACGCTTCTCCCTTGTTCCATCTCACACCATTGCACTTGAGCCCTTCATGCACCCAGCCAGCTCCGTTTTAGACGAATACAGCCAAGACCGCCAGATTGCCCAGTTGCGGGTGCCGCCACACTCCATTGAAGGGGAGTCCAGCGTGCTCGGAGGCCTGTTGCTCGACAACAATGCGTGGGACCGTGTGGGTGACATCTTGCAAGATGACGATTTCTACCGCTACGAGCACCGCCTGATTTATGCCGCCATCGGCGTCTTGGTCAACGGGAGCAAACCGGCGGATGTGATTACCGTGTTCGAGCACATGCAAAGCCAAGGGCGGGCTGAAGAGATTGGTGGTTTGGCGTATTTAAATTCACTCGCACAATATGTTCCCAGTGCGAGCAACATCCGCCGCTATGCTGAGATCGTGCGTGACCGATCCATTTTGCGCAAGCTGGTGACAGCCAGTGATGAGATTGCAACCAATGCGTTTAACCCAAAAGGGCGCATGGTGTCTGAGATTGTGGATGAGTCGGAACAGAAGATTTTCAAGATTGGCGAGCAGGGCAAGCGCAATAAGCAGGGCTTTCAGGCGATGGATACTCTGGTGGTGTCCTTGCTCGACCGCGTGCAGGAGATGGCGGACAACCCCAATGATGTGACGGGGGTGCCCACCGGTTTCTACGATTTGGACCGCATGACCGCTGGCTTGCAAGCCGGTGACCTGATCGTGCTGGCGGCACGTCCGTCCATGGGCAAGACCGCATTGGCAATCAATATTGCTGAGCATGTAGCACTCAACGAAGGCTTGCCGGTCGCTGTTTTTTCAATGGAGATGGGCGCAGCGCAGCTGGCGGTGCGTATCGTGGGCTCCATCGGGCGGATTGACCAGGGCCATTTGCGAACCGGAAAACTGACCGATGACGAGTGGCCACGCTTGTCGGAGGCCATCGAAAAACTGCGCACCATTTCATTGCACATTGATGAGAGCGCTGGTTTGAACTCCAGCGAACTGCGCGCCAACGCACGGCGCCTTTCGCGCCAGTGCGGGCAACTGGGCTTGATTGTGGTGGATTACTTGCAGCTGATGAGTGGTAGCGGCGGCGATGGCGAAAATCGGGCCACCGAGTTGGGTGAAATCTCGCGAGGCCTAAAAATGCTGGCCCGTGAGCTCAAGTGCCCCGTGATTGCCTTGTCACAGCTCAACCGAAGCGTGGAGCAACGCCCAGACAAGCGTCCGATGATGAGCGACCTGCGCGAATCGGGCGCCATTGAGCAGGACGCCGACATCATCATGTTTATTTACCGGGACGAGTACTACACCAAAGATGCCTGCAAAGAACCCGGCGTTGCCGAGGTGATCATAGCCAAGCAGCGTAACGGCCCGACTGGCGTGGTAAAGCTTGCCTTCCTGCGACATATCACCAAGTTTGAGAGCCTGGCCAGCGGTGCGGGCAACGGCGACTATTGAGTCGCCTTGCCACTAATCGCTACGTTGCGGGCACCCGAATTAGAGTACTTCGCTGGCAAAGTCCGCGAGACGTGATCGCTCACCCCGTGCCAAGGTGATGTGCCCACCGTGCGGCCAGCCTTTGAACTTGTCCACGGCAAAGGTTAGACCAGACGATCCTTCGGTGAGGTAGGGTGTATCAATTTGGGCCAAATTGCCCATGCAGATAATCTTGGTTCCGGGTCCGGCGCGGGTGATGAGCGTCTTCATTTGCTTGGGCGTCAAATTCTGAGCCTCGTCAATGATGACGTACTTGTTCAGAAAGGTGCGTCCCCGCATGAAATTGAGGCTCTTGATTTTGATGCGGCTGCGAATCAACTCGTTGGTCGCGGCGCGCCCCCATTCCCCAGCACCGTTCTCGGTTTTGCCGAGTACTTCCAAGTTGTCATCCAGGGCGCCCATCCAGGGGCCCATTTTTTCTTCTTCGTTGCCAGGCAAAAAGCCGATGTCTTCGCCCACACTCACGGTGGCGCGGGTCACGATAATTTCCGTATAGCGCCGATCATCCAGTACCTGGGTTATGCCGGCGGCCAAGGCCATCAGCGTCTTCCCCGTGCCGGCAGTTCCAGTGAGGGTGACGAAGTCAACTTCTGGGTCCATGAGCAGGTTCATGGCGAAGTTTTGCTCGCGGTTGCGGGTGGTGACACCCCACACCGCGTTTTTGAGGTGGTTGAAGTCACGCAGGGTTTTGAGCACTGCGGTGCTACCGCGGATTTCGGTCACTCGGGCGTACAGGCTGGGCTCGCCGGGTGACTCAAAATACACAAACTGGTTGATGAGCATGGACGGCACCGTCGGCCCATCGACCTTGTAAAAGGTGTGCTGGCCTTGCTGCCAACTCTCGACCGCTTGGCCGTGCGTGGCCCAAAAGTCGGAAGGTAGCGCCAATGCACCGGAGTACAGCAGGTCGCCATCGTCCAATGTCTTGTCGTTTTGGTAATCGTCGGTCGCCAAACCAAGCGCCCGCGCCTTGACCCGCATATTGATATCTTTGGAGACCAGCACTACTTCGCGCGGTGCATGGACTTTGCGCAAAGCCTCCACAACACCCAGAATTTGGTTGTCTGCTTTGCCTTGCGGCAGGCTGGTGGGCAGGGAGTAGTCCAGTGGCTGTGTTTGGAACAGCAGTTTTCCCAACGCCTCGCGGTGGCCGGTGCTGGCCAATTGAAAACCCGCCGTGATATCCGCGCCCGGTGTGCCCGCCAAGGCGTCCAGTATCCGGCTGGTTTGCCGCGCGTTGCGGGCGACTTCGGTCATGCCTTTTTTGTGACCGTCGAGCTCTTCAAGCACGATCATGGGCAGGTAGATGTCGTGTTCTTCGAATCGAAACAGGCACATTGGGTCGTGCAGTAATACATTGGTGTCGAGCACAAACACCTTGGTGGCGCCGGTTCGGGGCGTCTTTTTGGTGTTGATTGAGCGCTCGGCTGCCTTGGCAACCGGTGTCGATAGCTTTGCGGCTGATACGCCAGTGGCTGGAGCAGCCAATGGACTTGTTGCATGTAACGCACCCCTGCCTTGACGGTTGGCTGGCGCGGGTGTCGCCACCTCTATATGTCTGGCCTGTTCAAGAGCCGGTGTCTTCGCGGGCCGACGCGTGGCGCGGTGGGTTACCTCAAAGGCTTTGGATGTCAGACGATCAGCGGGTTTGGAGGGAGCGGGTGGCAGGGGCATGAATGGAGGCTCGGTTAAGAGCAAAAAAGGTGAAAGAAGGCGAAACCAAAAGCAAAAAAGCCGCCTTGAGCCAAGGCGGCTTTGTGTGGGAGCGCGGTTGCGATTTTCAACGGCATTGGGTCATTATGCATGAGCCCGATGGCGGTGGTGTTGCAATTAAGCTGTCTTTTTTAAAGCCTTTACGGCTTTCAAAACGTCATCGACGTGACCGGGAACTTTCAGGCCGCGCCATTCTTCTTTGAGAATGCCGTCAGCGCCTACCAAGAAGGTGCTGCGCTCAATGCCTTTGACTTTTTTGCCATACATGATCTTGTTTTTGACCACGCCGAACATGTGGCACATTTTCTCTTCGGTGTCTGCGATCAGTTCAAAAGGCAGCTCAAGCTTGCTTTTGAATTCGTCGTGTGAACGCATGTTGTCGCGGGAAACACCAAAAACGGTTGCGCCGGCTTTGACAAAGTCTTTGTACTTGTCGCGAAACTGCATCGCTTCAGTGGTACAGCCGGGCGTATTGTCTTTCGGGTAGAAAAATAACACCATTGTGTTCCCAACATGGGTAGTATTGCTTACTCTAATGCCGCCAGTAGCGTTTGATTCAAATTCGGGGAGGGGTTTGTTGACAACGATCGCCATAGGTAGTTTTAGTCTCGCGTTCTGGGTGTGTCAGTCTAAGTAGAGGGTTGTAACGTGACAGCGTTACTTTGCCTTCGACTGCAAGCCCTGATTTTACCCTTAATTGGGCTCAAGTAGTACCAAATTCGCCCCTTATCAGGGTAAGTACGGGCTATAGCAGGAGCGCGGCCACGACTTTTCGCCCCTCACCGGCTAGGAAGTTGAAGGTTCTGCACGCTGCCTGGGTGTCCATGGTTTCGACCCCGATTCGGCGGGCATAAAGAGCCTGCAACCAGTGGGGTTGGGGGAAACGAATCCTCTCGCCGCTGCCAAACAAGATCAGTTCTGCGTCCATTTCTGCCAGCTGCGCAAAGTGCTGGGCTTGCAGGGCATCGTAATTGGCACAGTCCCAGGTGAAATGGCTGCCAAACGAACTGACGACGACGCTGGTGTGGATTTGTTCGCCGTTGATGGCGACCCACCCTGCGCCGTAGCCGGTAATGGACGGGCCGGTCACGGCGTCGGGCAGAAATTTCATGGTGAACCTGGGTCAAATTGGATGCTGCCGCGCGCCGAATGGGCGTGGAACTGTGGTCAAATTATAGTTTTTGCCCTGCGCGGCCGCCTCCGGGAGGAACTTTGAGAACCATTCAGAAATCAGCCAAGCTGGCCAACGTACTTTATGACATTCGTGGACCCATCATGGATGCGGCGCGTCAGATGGAGGACGAAGGCCAAAAGATTATCAAGCTCAACCTTGGGAACTTGGCGGTTTTTGGTTTTGATGCGCCGGAAGAGATTCAGCAAGACATGATCCGCAACCTGCCCAATTCGGCAGGCTACTCGGACAGCAAAGGCATCTTCGCGGCGCGCAAAGCTGTGATGCACGAGACCCAGAAGCAGGGTGTGGTGGGCGTTACGCTGGATGACATTTACCTCGGTAACGGCGCCAGTGAGCTGATCACCATGGCTACCAATGCCTTGCTGGACAACGGCGACGAGCTGCTATTGCCCATGCCCGACTATCCGCTTTGGACGGCGGCGACCAGCCTCTCCGGCGGCACTCCGGTGCATTACTTATGCGACGAGTCCAACGGTTGGATGCCTAACCTAGACGATATTCGCGCCAAGATAACGCCGCGCACCAAAGGCATTGTGGTCATCAACCCCAACAACCCGACCGGGGTGATGTACACCGACGCGTTGTTGCAAGGTATTGTTGAAATTGCGCGTGAACATGGCCTGGTCATCATGGCCGACGAGGTGTACGACAAGGTGCTTTACGACGGCATCAAGCACACTGCCTTGGCCAGCTTGTCCGACGATGTGTTGACGCTTACCTTCAACTCGCTGAGTAAAAGCTACCGTTCCTGCGGATACCGTGCGGGTTGGATGTCGGTGTCGGGTGACAAGCGCAATGCCAGCGACTACATCGAGGGATTGAACATGCTCTCGAACATGAAGCTATGCTCCAACGTGCCAGGCCAGTGGGCGATTCAGACGGCGCTGGGCGGCTACCAAAGCATCAACGATCTGGTCGGCGAGGGCGGTCGCCTGCGCCGCCAACGCGACCTGGCCTATGAGTTGATTACCGCCATACCGGGTGTGAGTTGTGTGCGGCCCCAAGCGGCGCTGTACATGTTCCCCCGGCTGGACCCTGCGGTCTACCCGATTGCGGATGACCGCCAGTTCTTTCTGGAAGTGCTGCGCGAAACCCGCGTCATGCTGGTGCAGGGCACGGGCTTTAATTGGAAGAAGCCGGACCATTTCCGCATTGTGTTCTTGCCCCATGAAGACGACTTGCGCGAAGCCATCGGCCGTATTGCCCGCTTCCTAGAGCATTACCGCAAGCGGGTAGGGACCTGATTTACTATTGTTTTGATAGCTGCTCGCGCATATTCTGCGAGGGCTAGAGCCTGATTTAACTGGAAAAATGAAGATGAAACCGATACAAGTAGGCCTGATGGGCATTGGCGTCGTAGGTGCCGGCACGTTCAGCGTGTTGCAACGCAACCAAGAAGAGATTCAACGCCGTGCGGGCCGTGGCATTGCCATCACCATGGTGGCAGACTTGGATGTGGCACGCGCCCAAACTATCGTCGGTGCGGACGTGAAGGTCGTCAACGACGCGCGCGCCATCATTGCCAACCCCGATATCGATATCGTGATTGAACTCATAGGCGGCTACGGCATTGCCCGCACCCTGGTGATGGAGGCCATTGCCGCGGGCAAGCATGTGGTCACCGCCAACAAGGCGCTGTTGGCCGTGCATGGCACCGAGATTTTTGCAGCTGCGTCGGCTAAGGGCGTGATGGTCGCGTTTGAGGCCGCTGTGGCGGGTGGTATCCCCATCATCAAGGCCCTGCGCGAAGGCCTGACCGCTAACCGCATCGACTGGATCGCCGGCATCATCAACGGCACCACCAACTTCATCTTGTCCGAGATGCGCGACAAGGGCCTGGACTTTGCCACCGTGCTCAAAGATGCGCAGCGCTTGGGTTACGCCGAAGCGGACCCCACTTTTGACATTGAAGGGGTGGACGCAGCCCACAAGGCCACGCTCATGTCGGCCATTGCATTTGGCATCCCGGTGCAGTTTGACAAGGCCTATGTGGAAGGTATTACCAAGCTGGGTGCGGCGGATATCAAATACGCTGAGCAACTGGGCTACCGCATCAAGCTGCTGGGTATTACCAAGCGCCGCCCGGAGGGGTTTGAGCTGCGGGTGCACCCCACGCTGGTGCCCGCAAAACGACTGATTGCCAATGTAGAAGGGGCTATGAATGCGGTCATGGTGCATGGCGATGCCGTGGGGACCACGCTGTATTACGGCAAAGGTGCGGGTGCCGAACCCACGGCTAGTGCAGTGATTGCCGACCTGGTCGACATCACCCGCCTGCACACGGCTGACCCCACCCAGCGCGTGCCGCATCTGGCTTTCCAGCCCAGCTCGCTTAAAGACACCCCCATCTTGCCCATGGGCGATGTGGTCACCAGCTACTACCTGCGCCTGCGCGTGGCTGATCAGACTGGTGTGCTGGCCAAGGTCACCGGCATTTTGGCCAGTGCGGGCATCAACATCGACGCCGTTTTGCAGCGCGAGGCCGATGAGGTGGCGGGCGAGGGCGGCAGCCCGGACGGGACACGCAGCGTCCCGCAGACCGACCTGATCATCCTTACCCACGACTGTGTCGAGGCACACATGAACAAGGCCATGGCGTTGATGCAGTCCCTGCCCACGGTGCTGGCCCCCATCACCCGTATCCGCAAGGAAGAGTTGGCATGAAGTACATCAGTACCCGGGGTAATCCGGAGCGCAAGCGCTTTTGTGAAATCCTGCTCGAAGGCTTGGCGCCGGACGGTGGCCTGTACCTGCCCGAGTCCTACCCACAGGTCAGCGACGCCACCCTGACCCAGTGGCGCGCGGTGTACCACGAGCAAGGTTACGCAGCATTGGCGTTTGAGGTGCTGTCGCTCTACATTGACGACATCCCTGCAGCAGACCTGCGCGCCCTGTGCGCTAAGACCTACACCGCCGAGGTGTACGGAACCGGCGAGATCGTGCCCCTGCGCCACCTGGAAGACGGCCTATCCCTAGAGGCCCTGTCCAACGGCCCAACGCTGGCGTTCAAAGACATGGCCATGCAGCTGCTGGGCAATCTTTTTGAGTATGAGTTGGCGCGCCGGGGTGAAGAGCTGAACATTTTGGGCGCCACCAGCGGCGACACCGGCAGTGCGGCCGAATACGCCATGCGCGGCAAAAAGGGCGTGCGCGTTTTCATGACTAGCCCCTACGGTCGCATGAGCGCTTTTCAGCAGGCACAGATGTTCAGCCTGATGGACGCCAACATCTACAACATTGCCGTCAAGGGCGTATTTGATGACTGCCAAGACATGGTCAAGGCCGTGTCTAACGACCTAGCGTTCAAGCGCCAATACAAGATTGGCACCGTCAACTCCATCAATTGGGCGCGATTGCTGGCCCAGGTGGTGTACTACTTTGCGGGTTATATCCAGGCGACCACAACAAACGACCAAAAAGTGAGTTTTACCGTGCCGTCGGGCAATTTTGGCAACGTCTGCGCTGGCCACGTCGCCCGCATGATGGGCGTGCCCGTGGATAAGCTGGTAGTGGCTACGAATGAGAACGATGTGCTCGACGAATTTTTCCGTACCGGTATCTACCGCGTGCGGGGCAGTGCCGACACGCACGAGACCTCTAGCCCGTCCATGGACATTTCCAAAGCCAGCAACTTCGAGCGTTTTGTGTTTGACCTGCTGGGCCGCGACGGCGCGCGCACCGCCGACCTGTTGGGGCCCCAGCTGGCCAAAGCAGGGCGCTTTGACCTCAGCCAAGACCCAGCCTTTTTGCACTGCGCAGAGCGTTATGGTTTTGTCAGTGGCAAGAGCACCCATGCCAACCGCCTGGCGACCATTCGCGACACCTGGCAGCGCCACGGCGTGATGATCGACACCCACACCGCCGACGGTGTCAAGGTGGCGCGCGAGCATTTGACCCCTGGCGTGCCTATGCTGGTGCTGGAAACCGCATTGCCCATCAAGTTTGCCGAAACCATTGTCGAGGCCCTGGGGCGTGAGCCCGACCGGCCGGCCAAGTTTGATGGCATTGAAGCCTTGCCCAAGCGGGTGTTGGTGATGGACGCTGACGTAGACGCCATCAAAGCGCTGATCGTCCAAGAATGCGCCCTTCCAGCGTGATTTTTAGATGAAATAGGGCTCTAGCCCTCGTAGGACTTGCGCAAGCCGCTATAAGAAATATAGCAAACAGAGGTTCATTGCATGCCTGTTACGCCGCCCCGAGCACCCCTGCTGTCCTTAGACGCTGCCCTGCAGCAGCTATTGGCCCAGGCCACGCCTTTGCAAGACACCGAGCAGGTCGCCACCCTGGACGCCGACGGACGCGTGCTGGCGCAAGATGCCGTCTCTGGCCTGCACGTGCCGCCCCACGACAACAGTGCCATGGACGGCTACGCCCTGCGCCGGGTTGACGTCACCAGTGCGGGTGTGGTCTTGCCTGTGGCCCAACGTATTGCCGCAGGCACAGCAGGCCAACCCTTGCAGCCCGGCACGGCGGCCCGCATTTTTACCGGCGCACCGGTGCCCCAGGGCACCTATGCGGTGGTGATGCAAGAAGACTGCACTGTGGTGTCAGATGCCACCGGCACGGCGCCCGCACGGGTACAGGTGAATGTGCAGCCGTATGAAGGGCAAAACATCCGTCGCGCAGGCGAGGATGTGGCGCGTGGTGCTGTCGTGTTGGCCCGTGGCTGCCGCCTAGGGCCGGCCGAGCTGGGCCTGGCCGCTAGTATTGGCTTGGAACGATTGAGCGTGGTGCGCCGCCCACGTGTGGCATTGTTTTCCACCGGGGACGAGCTGGTCATGCCCGGTGCGGTGGCGCCGCAAGACATGGCGCCGGGCGCCATCTACAACTCCAACCGGTTCTTTTTGGCGGCCCTGCTGCGCCGCATGGGCTGTGATGTCACCGACATGGGTATCGTGCCCGACCAGCGTGAGGCCACCGTGGCCGCGCTGGCGCAGGCTGCGGCCGTGCACGACGTGATCCTGACCAGCGGCGGTGTCTCGGTGGGGGAGGAAGACCACATCAAGCCCGCCGTACAGGCGCTGGGTTCGCTGGACCTGTGGCAAATCGCCATGAAACCCGGAAAACCTTTTGCCCATGGCCGCGTCGGGCAGGCCCATTTTGTGGGCTTGCCGGGCAACCCGGTGGCCAGCTTTGTGACTTTTCTGGTGCTGGTCCGCCCCTTCTTGCTGCGCTTGCAAGGTGTTGCCGATACGGCCATGCAGCCCATTACCATGCGCGCCGACTTCAATTGGACCAAGCCTGAGAAACGCCGGGAGTTTTTGCGGGTGCGTCGTAATACTGCAGGTGGTGTAGACCTGTTCCCTAACCAGAGCTCGGGTGTCCTTACCTCGGCCGTGTGGGGCGATGGCTTGGTCGACAAGCTGGGCGGCGCAACGATTGCGGCTGGCGATATGGTGCAGTTCCTCCCATTTTCCCAACTCTTGGCATAGGGTCAGCGCATGGTCACCGTGAAATTTTTTGCATCCATCCGCGAGTCCATTGGCCACGGCCAAGAGGTCGTGGATACGCAGGCCGCCACGCTGGCGGCATTGCGTGAGCAACTGATTGCCCGGGGTGGTGCGTATGCCGAGAGCCTAGCGCATGGCAAGGCGGTGCGTATGGCGATCAATCAGGTCATGGCACAAGAATCCGATGCCCTGCCAGTGGGTGCCGAGGTGGCGTTTTTCCCACCAGTGACCGGGGGCTAGTGGGGCGGGCGCTTAGGCTTTAGACTTTGCCATCTTTTGCGGTAGTGACTATCGCCGGCAAAACCTAATACGACCTTTGCACAGACACTATGGCCCTCCTACTATCGCTGTCCCGACGTATTGACCAATGCAACACCTTGGTTGGCAGGTTCACCATGTGGCTCATTTTGGCCACCACCCTCATCAGCGCCGGTAACGCCTTGGTGCGTAAAATTTTTAACGCCAGCTCCAATTCGCTCTTAGAGATCCAGTGGTACCTGTTTGCGGCCGTCTTTTTGCTGGGTGCAGGTTATGGTTTTTTGAAGAATGCCCATGTGCGTATTGACTTTATCTCCAGCAAACTCAGCGCGCATACCCGCAACTGGATTGATGTGGCAGGCATTGTGCTGGTGCTGTTCCCCTTCTGCGGGGTCATCATCACACTGGCGTGGCCCTTTTTTACACAAGCGTTGACCAGCGGTGAGATGTCACAAAATGCCGGCGGCCTAATCCGGTGGCCGGTCTACGGGCTCATTCCCTTGGGCTTTGCGCTATTGCTGTTGCAGGGTCTGTCTGAGTTGATCAAACGCGTCGCCTTTTTGACGGGCAATGGCCCCGATGTGCTGAGCAGCGAAGAAGCCAAATCGGACGACCAGAAAAAAGTTGAGGAACTCGAAGCCCAAACTGCGCGTTTGCTGGCAGGAGAGCGCTAGATGCAGACCACGTTTTTGGCCCAACAGTTTGTCCCGCTTATGTTTTTGGGACTGTTTGTGCTGTTGCTTACCGGGTTCCCGGTCGCCTTTGGTTTGGCGGCTACTGGGTTGGCCTTTGGTTTTGTCGGTATTGAGGCGGGCATTGTTCCAGCCGCGCTGTTTCAGGCCTTGCCACTGCGCATATTCGGCATCATGCAAAACGACACCTTGCTGGCCATTCCTTTCTTTACCTTTATGGGTATCATTTTGGAGCGATCTGGCATGGCCGAAGACCTGCTCGAAACCGTGGGTCAGGTGTTTGGGCCGGTGCGCGGCGGGGTTGCCATTGCCGTGATTTTGGTGGGCGCGCTGTTGGCGGCAACCACCGGTGTGGTGGCTGCAGCGGTTATTTCCATGGGCCTGATTTCGCTGCCGGTGATGCTGCGTTATGGCTACAACCGCACCATCGCCACCGGAGCCATTACCGCGTCGGGTACGCTGGCGCAGGCGATACCGCCGTCGCTGGTGCTGATCGTGCTGGCTGACCAACTGGGCCGCTCGGTGGGCGATATGTACGCCGGCGCTCTGGTTCCCGGCCTCATGCTGGTGGGCCTGTACATCGCCTTCATCGTGGCCGTTGCAATTTTTAAGCCGGCCATGGTTCCGGCACTGCCGCCCGAGGCGCTGCTGTTCAAAGAAGACAATGGCCAATCAGGCCACCGCTCTCTGCTGGTGCTGGTGCTGCTGTGCGCGGCGGTAGGGTGGACCTGGGCGCATTTTCACAATGGTTTGATGACCCAATGGCTGGAGCGCTCGAAGCCCTCAGAAGTCGATGAAATCGTCATCATGTCGCTCACCGTGGCGTCGCTGACTGGTCTTGCGTTGGCCATCCTTAATCACCTCAGTGGGCTACACCTTTTGTCGCGCCTGGCCGAGCAGGTCACCTTCGTGCTGATGCCGCCGCTCATTCTGATCTTTTTAGTGCTAGGTACCATTTTTCTGGGTGTTTCCACACCCACCGAGGGCGGTGCGATGGGGGCTTTGGGCGCGTTGATACTCGCCAAGGGCAAGGGCCGCCTGAAGATGCGCATACTGACCCAGGCACTGGAGAGCACGGCCAAGTTGGCCTCGTTTGTGCTATTTATCCTGATTGGCTCCACCGTATTTAGTTTCACCTTCAACGCGGCCGACGGCCATATTTGGGTGGAGCACTTGTTTGCCAAAATGCCGGGTGGTGCCTGGGGCTTCTTGTTGGTGGTGAATCTGTTGGTGTTCGTGCTGGGCTGCTTTATTGACTTCTTCGAAATCGCGTTTATCGTCATCCCGCTGCTCGCACCCGTTGCCGAAAAGTTGCTGCCCGGTTTGGTGCCCGGCATGACACCCGACCAAGCCATGATCTGGTTCGGCGTCATCATCGCCATGAACCTGCAAACCTCGTTTTTAACGCCACCCTTTGGCTTTGCTCTGTTTTACCTGCGCAGCGTGGCCGCCAAGTTTGACTACAAAGACAGGCTCACCGGCAAGCTGATCCCAGCCGTCAAAACCACTGAAATCTACAAAGGCTCCATCGCCTTCATCGTGCTGCAACTAATTATGGTCGTAGCGGTGGTGGTGTTCCCTGTGCTGGTCACCGGCGGAATTGAAAAAGAACAGACGCTCAACGCCGAAGAAATCATGCAGCAGCTGGAAATGCCCAAGGCCGAAATGGACGCGCCAGCTCCGACCATGGATGGCGGCGTAACCGATGCCGAGCTCACCATGCCCGAGCCCGAAGCCGCTGCACAGCCCCAGACTGACCCTATGAAGTCCTTGCAAGAGGACGCACAGCGCCATCCAACCACCAAAAGTCAGTAACCCCGTCGAACTGCAACCATGACATCACCCTGCCGTGTATCCATCCAGACCGAAGACTTTGATGTGGCGCGAGAGGTCGCAGCTTTGCGTGCCAATGACCACCGTGTGGGCGCAGTCTGCAGTTTTATTGGCACGGTACGCGACCGCAATCGCGATGAGAATACCGCCCCGGGCTCTATCCAATCTATGGAGCTAGAGCACTACCCTGGCATGACCGAGCAGGCGATTGAGGCCATGATCGACGCAGCCCACAGTCGTGTTGATATTTTTGGTGCCCGCGTGATCCACCGGGTGGGCGTGTTGCAGCCGCTCGACCAAATTGTGTTGGTGGCGGTCACATCCGCCCACCGGGGTGAGAGTTTTCAGGCCTGTGAGTTTTTGATGGACTACCTCAAAACCCAGGCCCCTTTTTGGAAAAAAGAGCAAACCCCCGACGGCGCCCAGTGGGTGGACGCGCGGGTTAGCGATGATTCCGCGCTGGCCAAGTGGGGCATTCTGGCGTCCAACGCCCCATAATTGGTTTGTGACTTACACAGCGGAAGTAGTGCAATGATTCGTATGGCGTGGATTAAGGGTATTCAAACCCTTGCAATAGTCGTTTTGGCTGCGGCGTTGGTCGCGCAGGGTTCTGTGGCTTTCGCCAGTACCGAGCTCAAAATTCCCACCACCAAGGGATTTGTAGCCTTCTCGGTGGAGGGTGATTGGCCGGTGCTGTCCATGCAGATAAAGCCGCCCATTGCATCGGCAGCCTTTCGCATACCCAATCCGGCCGATGCGGGTACGCCCGATTCGAGCAACATCGTGATTGCGCTGTACGACACCCAGTCGGCCGAGGCACGCACTGCGTTCAAAACACCGGTCAAGCAGTACGGCCCGGCGCGCCCCAAGGCACAGGCACTAGGTCCATGGACCGTCTACCGCCAAGCCGCCGTGCAGGGTGATACCCACTACACCATCGTTGACGCCAAGCGCAGCGGCGTGGCCGACGTGCCCGACATTGCGGTCGGTGTGCGTATGGTGTGGCCCCAACTGGCGGGCAATGCCGCCGACTATGACGCGGGCATGGAGGTGGTGTTGAAATCGGTGTTGGACTCTATTCACGGTGGTCCGTTTGTCGCACCATGACGGCATTCCGCAGGGCTAGCGTGCATACCAGTTGCGCATGGCTTCGGCGCGCATAGCGTCACGGGTAGTGGGGTCCGTCGGCGTCCAGCGTGTGTAGCTGCAACTAGCGCGCGCTAGAAAATCCAGCAACGAGAGGTGGCGGCGTAAAACACGGTGCTGGCGGTGTGCAATCAGCGGGTTAAAGATCCCGTTGCGCGAGAAGAGTTGGCGCGGATTTTTCTTAATCCATAACCACGAACCCATCTCGAGTGTGAGCGGCAGCAACACGCGCCCCGCTTTTTCGCAACTCTGTTGGTACAAATAGTCCCATATATCGCCATGGGCCAGGTACTGCAGGCTTTGCGGCTCAAACACATATGCATGGTTGCTGTAGGTCTTGGTAAATATGCGCTGCAACGCCTGCATTTCGGCCAAGTGCGTTATGGGCTCGCGGGTATGGGCGTAGGGAAACCAAATGCGGTCGCGCACGCCAAAGCCAGAGTGGCAATCCAGTGCAATGCTGAATGGGTGGCTGAGCAATTCAGTGTGAACCACTTCACATAGCGCCTGGTTCTCGGCCTCCATGGCAGCACCTTGATGACCACGGAACCAGGGAAGCCCCGCACTCAAGCGCTGACCACCGACGAGAAACGGCACGGAATCCACCGCATCAATCGGTGCGTTGCGCATCAGATCAACGCCACGCGGGTTGGCCCGGGTGCCCATCAACATCCCGCCGGGATTGATGATGGGCATAAAGACGAGCCGCATGGCTTCCAACTGCTTGTGCAAGGTGGCGTCCCATTGCAGTCGCATAACGATACTGTGCAGGTAGGCAATGACCACCTCCGCGCCAATGCGCTCCAGTCCATGCAAGCCGCCAAAAAACCCCATAGCCGGTACATCGGGGCTGGGGTTGCCAAGGCTGATGGAATACACCGGCAATGGTGTGCCCTTGAGCGATTCGACCTGCCGCACCACCTTGACATCCAGATGCCCAGCGCCCAGTGCAAGCGTGCGTTCTAAGGCATCAAGCTCAGGGTGTTTGTGGGTTTGCACAGGGGTTTGCGAGAGAGAGGTGGATGTGATATGCCAAGCTTGGAAAGCATACGGTCGAACCGGCTTCTCGCGGCCCAGTCTATGAAAAATATATCCGCGCTTGTGTCTTGAAACTGTCATCTGCGCACCCTACGATGGTGCGTCTTTTAACCAAAGTAGGGGCATCGAGCATGAATATCCAGCGCGTTGGTTTGACTGTGGGCGTGGCGTTTGGCAGCGTCATTTGGGGTTCCGTTGAACTACTTGCGCTGCAGCGTGCGCGCTGGCTACGGTGGCGCAGAAATGGGGTGTAAAGGCACTACGTGGTGTTTCAACCAGCGCCGCCCCATGCATGCAGGGCGCGCAGCAATGTGCGCTTTTTGTCTTGGTGGTTGACCATGCGCCGCAATATGCTGTCCAGCATCTGAATGGCCTGCGTGATGTAAGGGCCCTTGTTGAGCATCACACATTCGGCGCGTACGCCCATGCCTGCGTCGGAGACCTCCGCCCTTGAGGGAGTGCCGGTTTTCGCAAGGGTATCCAGCACCTGTGTTGCCCAAATGACCGGCATGTGGGCCGCTTCAGAGCACCACAAAATTTCTTCTTGCACTTCGGCCAACCGTTCGTAGCCGCATTCAACTGCCAGATCCCCGCGGGCGATCATGACGCCGGCGCTGCCACCGGCCATCGCAGCCAGCATGAGCTGCGGCAAATTCTCGAACCCGGTAATCGTTTCGATTTTTAAGACAATACCAATGTCACTTCGGCCTAGTCGTTCCAAGTGCTCGCGCAGGGCGTACACGTCATCGGCTTTGTGAACAAAGGACAAGCCCACCATGTCCGCATCGCGGGCGACTGCATTCAGGTCTTCAAGGTCTTTGCCCGTCAGGGCGGGAAGGTTCAGCGTGCTGTCGGGTAAGTTGATGCCCTTGTCCCCGGTCAACTTCTCGCCCGCATCCCGGGCTTGTGTAATTTGTACCTCCAGCCAGCCCGAGGCGATCCTGCGGATAACGCCACCAATTTTCCCGTCGTCAAACCAAATGCGTTCACCCACCTGCACTTGTTGTATCACCTCGGGCGAGGTGCATGCAACGTGTGGTGATGCACTCTGCTCGTCTGACAACTCGTCTGCGTAGCGCAAGGCTTCGTCCGATGGGCTAGCGGTGACCCGAATCAAGTCGCCCCGTCGCAACAGAAGCATGCCTGGCAGTTGCTCAATTTGGCATGCCAGCGTGGATGCCCACTTCTTGCCGTGCGACCCATGGATGGTTAAGAGCGTTTCGGGTGTGGCGTAGGCGGTTTGCAGGCTCTCGGCGATGACACCGAGGTCAGTGACCTCGATAACCAGTAGGTGCCGCTTTGCGCCGCGCGCATCGGAAAAATCTATTTGGGAGCCGACTTCAAGGTGGGACAGCCACTTGCCATCCACGCCGATACATCCGTCGACGTCCGGAATTGCTTGTGCCTGTAATGTGGATTTAATTCCCAATCTGTAGGGGCGGTAGGGGCGCCCGTATTCGTCCCTTTGCGGACGCATTCTCAGCACTGCGGGGCGCGGGGTTAGTTCACCCGTTCGTATTTTGGGGCCGCCTAAGTCCATCAAGATGCGCACGCAGCGTCCGGCGTCAGCTGCCGCGCTGCGCACGTTTTTGGCCATCGCGGCCCAGTCCTCAGCACAGTCGTGTGCGCAATTGATGCGCGCTATATCCATGCTTGCCGCAACCAACTCTTGCGCGATGGCTATGTTGTTTGCGGCGGTGGACGGCAAGGTCACCATAATGCGGGTCGAGCGGCCACCGGGGCACTTACCCAGCAATTGGTCAGCGTGTTCGTGAAGCAATCGGGGCCCCGATAGGCTCCCAACCGGTTCTTCTTTGGACTTGTCCAACCAGCCCTGACCAGTTAGGCAGTGCAAAATACCAAGCACTTTGTCCAGATTGGCCAATGCATGGGTTTCAGAGCGTCCGAGCGATGACACCCCCACCCATGCCAGCTTTTCTTGCAGTGGGCGGAGTTCGTGTGCGCGCAGGGCTAGGTAGTGGGCCAAGTTGTGTGCGCTGCCACGGAACTTTGGATCAACACGAATGAGTGCCGGCGCCATTGCCTGTGCACGCAAAAGCATTGATTCTCTCAGTTGCGATAGTTCCTGAATCAGTGACAGGCACACCGCTTGGCGGCTTAGGGTTCTATGTTCAGGGCAGACGTTGGTGGTACCGGTCATATCAAATGTGGCAGTCGGCTTGGTGTGTGACGTTATCCATTCTTGCGTGGTATTACGACGACTTGATGACAGGTTGCGTTGGCACCACTTGATTTCCGTATGTCACGAAACTGCCATTGAAATGACGTGATCGTGTCATTTGTGCCTATCAAACTTCCCCTGTTTCCAAAAACTGGGAGATCGAAATGGCAATGCAATTGACAAGCAACGAATCGA
This sequence comes from Burkholderiales bacterium, assembly GCA_038230175.1. Classification (GTDB taxonomy): domain Bacteria; phylum Pseudomonadota; class Gammaproteobacteria; order Burkholderiales; family Burkholderiaceae_C; genus Allorhodoferax. The sequence continues at coordinate 38,401 of JBBRNS010000001.1, read as the reverse complement.
AAAAAAATCCGGCAGCTGGCTCAAAAGGCCGCATGCTGCATGACGTTGAGCGGCAGTGTTTACGCATCTTGCGCTGTACCGCCGTCGCACTCGCGAACAGCCCAGGTGGGCTGCGCTTTAAGGCCGGCACGCGGCCATGGCTAGATGCACTCACCGAGCGCCACCAGGCTTTTACTCTGGCATTAGGCCATGGGGTGTAACTATGTTTCAACCACTTCAAATGAATGACAGGGCCATCGCGCCCACACCGTCTCCCATTGGATGCCACATAGGCGCTGCGCCGCTGCAATCCAATGGATTTGTTCCAGAGCCTGCACGAAAAATTGAAGTTTCATGGGCAAGCAACTTGTCTGAAGTACGTGCTGCACAGCGCTTGCGCTTCCAGGTTTTTGCCGAAGAAATGGGTGCCCGCCTCAGTACCACGGTGCCAGACCACGATGTGGACCTTTTCGACAACTATTGTGAGCATTTGCTGGTACGGGACGCCACCAGCCAGGAAGTGATTGGCACCTACCGGGTGCTCACGCCCGTGCAGGCCAAACGGGTTGGCGGCACCTATAGTGATACTGAGTTTGACCTGACCCGCCTGCGCACCCTGCGCGACCGCATGGTGGAGTTGGGCCGAAGCTGTGTGCACAAGGACTACCGCAATGGCGGCGTCATCATGGCGCTTTGGAGCGCCTTGGCGGAGTTTATGACCCGCAACCAGCTCGACACCATGATCGGTTGCGCCAGCATTCCCATGCTGCACAACGGTGTTATCAGCGGTGATGTGGCCGCCAGCATTTGGCAACAGGTTCAGGCTAAACACCTGGCGTCTATTGAATACCATGTGCGCCCCCGCCTGCCACTGCCTATTGAACGGCTGGACGCCTCCTTAGTCGTTGAGCCCCCCGCATTGATTAAAGGCTACCTGCGCATGGGCGCAAAAGTGTTGGGTCCACCGGCCTGGGACCCTGATTTCAATTCCGCCGATTTGCCGATGATGATGCGCATTGCAGACTTGCCTGCGCGCTACCGCAAACACTTTATGGGGGCGTGATGCGAGCCAACCTCGATGCTTATTCGGCAAACTACCAAGGCACCACTGCGGAGGGCTTGGTAGAGGCCCATTCAGACCATTCGGCGCGCTCATACCGTGCCGTTTTTATTTCTGACATCCACCTGGGCACGGCAGGTTGCCAGGCCGATGCGTTGCTGGACTTTCTGCGGCACCATCCCAGCGAGTACCTCTATCTGGTCGGGGATATTGTGGACGGCTGGCAATTGCGCCGACGTTGGTTTTGGCCCCAGTCGCATAACGATGTGGTACAAAAATTGTTGCGCCGGGCGCGTAAGGGCTGCAAGGTGGTTTTTATACCGGGCAACCACGACGAATTTGCGCGCGCCTTTGTAGGGCATCAGTTCGGCGGAATCGAAGTCCTGGCAGATGCGGTGCACACCACTGCAGATGGTCGCTCGCTATGGGTCACGCACGGGGACTATTTTGACGGGGTTATTCAGTGCGCGAAATGGCTGGCCTATTTGGGTGACAACCTGTATGAATTCACCTTGAAACTTAACCGTTACCTCAATGGCTTTCGGGCCCGACTGGGTTTGCCCTATTGGTCTTTGTCGGCCTACCTCAAACAAACCGTGAAATCCGCGTTGAATTACGTGACCGACTTTGAGGTGGCTGTGGCCGCCGAAGCCAAATCCCGTGGGCATGATGGTGTCGTCTGCGGACATATTCACCGCGCTGAAATGCGCGACGTTAACGGCACCCTGTACTGCAATGACGGTGATTGGGTTGAGAGCCGTACCGCGCTGGTCGAGCATACGGATGGTCGTTTGGAATTGGTGCATTGGAATCCTGCGCAAACCGTTGCCGGTAATCAGCGCCCAAAAGCAGCAATCGATTTGGTGCTTGCGCACAAGGAGCTTGTGGTATGAAATTGGCGTTGATTACCGATGCATGGCTCCCGCAGGTCAACGGGGTCGTGACGACGCTGCTGGAGCTAGTCGCCGAAATGGAGCGAATGGGGTACGCGGTTGAGGTGATTCACCCAGGCTTGTTTGATACGCGGCGCTGTCCGGGTTACGCCGAGATCAACTTGGCCGTGCGCCCAGCCAAGTTGTTGGCAGAGTTGCTGGATGCGATGGCGCCAGATGCCATTCATGTCGCAACTGAGGGCCCTTTGGGTTGGGCGACCCGGCGCTATTGCTTGCGGCGAGGGCTGGCATTCACCACCGCGTTTCATACCCGTTTTCCGGAAATACTGAAGGCGGCCATGAAAGTCCCGCTGTGGCTCGGCTACGCGGTATTTCGGCATTTTCATAAGTATTCGTCTGGAGTGCTCGTGCCCACAGGCAGCGTATTGCGCATGCTTGAAAACCGCGGCTTTCGAAATCTGCGCACGTGGACCCATGGTGTCGATATGGCGCTGTTTGATTTTCAGGGCGAACCGAAGGTGTGTCCCGCACTGGGCGTGATCGCGCGGCCGGTTTCTTTGTTCGTGGGCCGCTTGTCGTATGAGAAGAACATCGAAGCCTTTTTGCGGATGGATGTGCCTGGAACCAAGGTGGTCTGTGGCGTAGGACCTTTGGAAGCCTCACTGCGTGCGCGTTTTCCGTATGTGCGCTGGCTCGGTGTGCTGCCACGGGCCGAGCTTGCGAAGGTGTATGCGGCGGCAGATGTGTTTGTTATGCCAAGTCGGTCAGAAACCTTTGGCCTTGTCATGCTAGAGGCTATGGCTTGCGGGACACCGGTTGCCGCCTATCCGGTTGATGGACCCACTGAAGTGTTAGGCTACCCACCGACCGGTGGTGCTTTGGACCAAGACTTGTCCAAGGCGTGGTACGCCGCAGTGGCAATACCGCGGTATGCCGCTAGGGTGCGGGCCGGTGCGTTTAGCTGGGTTCGCGCGACTGCGCTATTCTCCCAGTACCTGGTTCCTGCTCGCCGTGCGGCAACGGTGGGATACTACAAAAAGCTCGAAAGACTGTCACACAATTGAAACCAAATTAGTCAAAAATACTTCACATTTCTGTCATTCTGAAGGTCATGTTGCATGTTGTCTTTATTTCGCCGCTCGAAGTTGCCACGTCCGTTGGACGCGCCTGCTTTGTTGGACCGCGACCATAGCCTTCTGGCATTTAATGAGCGTGTGCTTGATTGGGCGGTGCGTGAAGACGTACCTCTGATTGAGCGGCTGCGCTACTTGTGCATCGTGTCGTCCAATTTGGACGAATTTTTTGAGGTGCGCGCCGCGCCGCACCTGATTGCCTTTCAGTCCCACGATCGCAAGGGCCAATACACCGTTGGAACCTTTGAACGTCTGGCCATCGCGCTGCACAAGCTGGTTGACACCCAATACAGCCTGTACAACGACAAGCTCATGCCCGCTTTTGAGAAAGCGGGCATCAAGGTCATTTCACACGGCGAGCGTAATCCGGCGCAGCGGCAATGGGTCAAGCAGTATTTTGAGCGCGAGGTTCGCCCCCTGCTGATTCCGGTGAGTTTGGACCCGTCTCACCCATTTCCGCAAGTGGCCAACAAGGCGCTGTGTTTTATTGTTCGTCTCAGTGGTAAAGACGCCTTTGGGCGAGCCAACGACATTGCCATTGTCAAAATTCCACGGGTTTTGCCAAGAATGATCCGCATGCCGGCCAAAGTGTCGGGTGAGCGGGCTGTGTTTGTGTCTTTGTCCAGCGTCATTCGGGCCCATCTGGCGGATCTGTTTCCCGGGCGCAGTGTGGGGCAGTTTTCGCAGTTCCGGGTTACGCGCAATTCCGACCTCGCGGTGGATGAGGAAGATGTCAAAAGTTTGCGTGTCGCACTGCGCCAGGGACTAGAGCAGCGGCATTATGGGCAGGCCGTTCGGTTGGAAGTATCTGCCGGGTGTTCACCCTATCTGTCGGACATGCTGCTTCAGCAGTTCAAATTGCCGCCCCAAGCGCTGTATCCGGTCCATGGCCCAGTGAACTTGGTTCGGCTGACCCAACTTATTAATTTACTGGACCGACCAGCACTGTGCTTCTCAACATATAGGGCCTCTTTTCCGTTGCAAATGGCGTCGGGAGAGTCTGTTTTTGAGCAACTGAAAAAGCACGACATTGTTATCCATCAACCGTTTGAAAAATTTGACGGGGTGCTAGAGTTTTTGCGTGAAGCGGTGTACGACCCCAATGTGTTAGCCATCAAACAAACCATCTATCGCACGGGAGAAGAGTCCGAGTTGATGGACCTGCTGCGCGAAGCCGTGCGCCACGGTAAAGAAGTGACGGTGGTGGTCGAGCTCAAAGCCCGCTTTGACGAAGAAGCCAATATCAATTGGGCCGAAATGCTCGAGTCCATTGGGGCCCAGGTGGTGTATGGCGTGGTGGGCCTCAAGACCCACGCCAAGATGATGCTCATTACTCGGCGCGAGGGTAAGGTCCTCAAGCGCTATGGCCACTTGTCAACCGGCAATTACAACCCCCGTACCGCCAGCTTGTACACCGACATCAGCCACATCACGGCCGACGCCGCGCTCACCGCCGACATGGACCACGTCTTTGTGCACCTGGCCAGCCAAAGTCGCTTGCCTAAATTGCGCAAGTTGTGGATGGCTCCGTTCTATTTGCACCGCAAGCTGGTGGTCAAAATTAACGAATTGGCAATCGCTTCTAGTAAGGGTAAGACTGCACGTTTGATCATCAAAATGAACGCTTTGACCGATGAGGTGCTCATCCGCGCGCTGATGCATGCGGGCATGCAGGGCGTGAAAATTGACCTGATCGTGCGCGGCGCGTGCATGTTGCCGGCGCAGGTTCCTGGCCATACCGACAACATCAAGGTGCGCTCGGTCATCGGGCGGTTTTTGGAACACTCGCGCATTTTTTATTTCCGCGAGGGCGACAAAGAAGAACTGTATTTGTCCAGCGCCGACTGGATGAACCGCAATATGGTACGACGCATTGAGCTGGCGTGGCCGGTGACAGACCCCGTGCAGCGCCAACGTATTGTGGATGAGTGCCTGGTTGCCTATTTGTATGATGGTGTTGACGCATGGGACATGGGGGCAGACGGAATTTATAAACGGGTTTTGCCTGCCGCAGGAACGGTTGGCCACAGTGCCCAACAGGCGCTTATGACGCGTTATGCCCAAACGGTGCACATTGGGAGTCGCCGCAAAGGCGACTAGACGGCTATGGACCTGATTCTGTGGCGCCATGCAGAGGCGGTGGATGCGCCCGACGGGGGTGACGACATGGCCAGGAAGCTGACTGGCCGTGGCGAAAAGCAGGCCACCCGCATGGCAGCCTGGCTAGACCGCCAGCTGCCCGAGAGCACCCGCATTTGGGTAAGTCCGGCGCGGCGAACCGAACAAACCGCCTTAGCCCTCGGGCGCAAGTACAAGTGCCATCCTGGCCTGGCGCCAAACGGCACTGTGGACGACCTGCTGGCCTTGGCGCAGTGGTCCAAACCCAAGGGCTGCGTTCTGATAGTGGGGCACCAGCCACTGCTGGGACAAACCATCGCCCAATTACTAGGCCTCAATGCTGCTGATTGCGCTGTCAAGAAGGGGGCCGTCTGGTGGCTTCGCCGACGCGACCCAGTGGAGGCCGGCAGCACCGTCGTGGTGACCGTGCAATCGCCGGAGTTGCTGTAGTCGGTTGGGTGCTACTGCGTGGGCAGTAGTCGAATAATTTAAGGTAAATTGGCCGCTAGCCCTCATGGAATGTGCGCAAGCAGCTCTCATTTTTATAGCGATTTCCCCCGGGTTCCCATGCACTGCAAAGGCGAGTGGGCCGCAGCGGGCAGGTGAAACAACGCCGTTCAAGCTACCAGAACCGCCAGCGTCCAGGGCGTTTTTTGCCATGCAATAGATTCTTCCCGTAGCAAGTGGGCCGATTGCGGAAACGCTTCCGCCCAGCCCTGGCGGCAACGCAGCTCGACGCACCGAAGGTCTTTTGCGGTGCGCTGAAACTGCATGCCGCTTAGGTCGGGCTCGCCGCGGGCGTGGCACAAAATGATGGCCAAGCGCAGGCACATCAGCTGAAGGCTGAAGAATTCGTCCAACAAGTGGCCTTCAATTTTGCGAAGTTTGCCCCGTTGCCCCAGAACCAGTAAACCCAGGCAGTGCATTTCTGACAGCGAAAAGCCCATGGCGTCAGCGTTATCCAGAATGTAGGCGCCGTGCTTGTGGTAGTCGCTGTGGGAGATGTGGCTGCCAATCTCGTGCAGTTTGGCTGCCCATTTGAGTTCGCGCAGGCGGCCTTGGGTTTCGTCCTGGGTTATGTCGACCAGTTGGCCAAACAGGTGTATGGCCACGGTGCCGACGCGCTCGCCGTGCAGCGGGTCTGCGCCAAACTTTTTAACCAAGCGTTGCACCGATCTTTCGCGCAAGTCGTCGTTAGTGTTGCTGGCGCCCAGCAAGTCGCAGATCAAGCCATGGCGCAGGCCGCCAGCGGCCTGTTGCAGGGTCGTAATAGACAGCAGGCTAAACAGGGCACGCATAACGCTAACCCCGCCACCAATGATGGCCTTTCGGTCTTCACGCATACCCGCCAATTTGAGGCGGTCGACACTTTGCGCGGCCAGCAGTTTTTGCAATAACCAGTCTAGACCGTCTTGGCTTAGTTCACCCGTCGGCCAACCGGCGGCCACCAGCACGTCACCAATGGCGCTGACGGTGCCGGCCGAGCCGTAGGCCAGGTCCCAGCGGTCGGGGCGATAGGCCTCCAGCGCCTCGTCCAGCACCGCTTTGGCCGCTACTTCGGCCATGGCGAAGGCTTTTTTTGTAAATAGGCCATCGGCAAAGTAGCGCTTGGACCAGGCAATGCTGCCCACCTCGAACGACTCCATGACCTGTGGCACCAGGCCTTGCCCCAAGATAAGCTCGGTTGAGCGGCCGCCTACGTCGATGACCAGGCGGCGCTCGTCAGACTGCGGCAGCATGTGTGCCACGCCTTGGTAAATCAAACGCGCTTCTTCGCGCCCGGACACCACGTTGATGGGAAAGCCCAAAATTTTGTTAGCCTGCTCCAAAAAGACATCCCGGTTGCGGGCCTCGCGCAGGGTTTGGGTGGCAACAGCGCGCACTTCGGTGGGTTTGAAACCCGCCAACCGCTCGCCAAAACGGGCTAAGCAGTCCCACCCGTTCTGCATGGCCTCTTGGCTGAGTTTGCGCTCGTCGTCCAGACCACCACCTTGGCGGACGGTTTCTTTGAGGTATTCGGTACGCTGAAACGCACCGTGTTCCACCCGCCCAATTTCAAGGCGAAAACTGTTGGACCCCAAGTCGACGGCGGCCAGGCGAGTTCCCATGTGCATTGGTTTAATTATGTGCTTGTGAATGTGGTAAGTGCCGGAGCTTAACAGCGCAGCGTGTCAACACTTTGTCACACAAGCGGCGATGTAAAGACGAATGCCTTTTTGCGAAAGCGTGAGAATACCCCGCTTTGTGTCATATTCTTGTCATATATATTTCATAAAGTTCAGTGGTCGGTTTACTACTCAAGAAAGGGTCTCTATGCAAATTACCTTCAAGCTTCCTCTTGTTTCTCTGGCCATTGCGGCCTCCATGGGTTTCGCAAGTGGTGTTCAGGCACAAGAAATTACCGGTGCAGGCGCTTCCTTTCCAGCGCCAATTTATGCCAAATGGGCGTCTGATTACAACAAGGCCACCGGCGTTAAAGTCAACTACCAGTCTATTGGTTCTGGCGGCGGCATCAAACAAATTGACTCCAAGACGGTTGATTTCGGCGCGTCCGACATGCCCCAGACCGACGAGGTGCTGAAGTCAAAAGGTCAAATGCAGTTCCCCACGGTGATGGGTGGTGTGGTGCCGGTGATCAACATCAAAGGCATTGAGCCTGGCCAATTGAAATTGACCGGCCCCTTGCTTGGCGACATCTATTTGGGCAAGGTAACGCGTTGGAATGACCCAGCCATCAAGGCACTCAACCCGACACTGGTGTTGCCGGATGCGGACATCGCCCAAGTGCGCCGCGCAGACGGCTCTGGCACCACGTTTATCTTCACCAACTACCTCAGCAAAGTTAGCCCGGAGTGGAAGAGCAAAGTGGGCGAGGGTACTGCGGTGAATTGGCCAGTCGGTGCAGGCGGCAAGGGCAATGAAGGTGTTGCCGCGTTTGTCGGGCGTCTGCCTAACTCAATTGGTTACGTTGAGTATTCCTACGTCAAGCAAAACAAAATGAATTTTGCGGTGGTGCAAAACGCTGCAGGCAACTTTGTTAAGCCAGAAGACGATTCGTTCAAGGCCGCTGCAGCGGGTGCTGATTGGAACAAGTCGTTCTACCAAATCTTGACCAACCAGTCTGGTAAGGAAGCGTGGCCTATTTCTGGCGCGACCTTTATTTTGATGCACCTGACGCAAGATAAGCCTGCGAACGCAACGGAAGTGCTCAAATTCTTCGGTTGGGCCTACAAAAACGGCGACAAGACGGCTGCTGACCTGGACTATGTGCCTATGCCCAAGAACGTGATTGCTGCCATCGAGAAATCTTGGGGTGAAATCAAGGATACCGCCGGTAAACCAGTGGCATTCAAGTAAGTTAAACCCTAAACAGGAAGCCGGTCGCTTAGCCTAAGATGTCATCTACACTTGTGCATCCAAACTCTTCTACCGGCTTCTCTTCGAAGCTAGCAGCCCATGATATGACCCAGCCTGCTCCGAAAAAGAAGGCCCGTTCAGGGCCCTTTGCAGATCGTTTGTTTGGTTGGGTGGCACGGGGTGCCGCACTTATTACATTGGGCCTGTTGCTGGCCATTTTGGCGTCTTTGACCATCAGTGCATGGCCCGCCATTACAAAATACGGTTTTGGTTTTTTGACCAGCACCACCTGGGACCCGGTCGCCGAAGAGTTTGGTGGCCTTGTCATGATTTACGGCACCTTGGCAACCTCATTGATCGCGCTGCTGATTGCGGTGCCGGTGAGTTTTGGTATTGCCTTGTTCTTAACCGAGTTGTCCCCTGCGTGGTTGAAGCGACCACTGGGCACTGCCATTGAGCTCTTGGCCGCTGTGCCGTCCATTGTGTATGGTATGTGGGGTTTGTTGGTGTTTGGCCCCGTCTTGGCGGAATATGTGCAGATACCGCTGCAAAAGGCCTTCTCGGGCATTCCCTACCTTGGCGCATTTGTGTCCGGTCCGCCGGTTGGTATCGGCATTTTGTCGGCGGGGATTATTTTGGCGATCATGATCATCCCGTTTATTGCGGCGGTGATGCGCGACGTGTTTGAGGTGACCCCCGCGTTGCTGAAAGAATCGGCTTACGGGCTGGGTTCTACCACCTGGGAGGTGGTCTACAAAGTGGTGCTGCCTTACACCAAGTCGGGCGTGATTGGCGGCATCATGCTGGGCCTAGGCCGCGCGATTGGTGAAACCATGGCGGTAACCTTTGTGATTGGCAACTTCAACCAACTTGATTCGCTGAGCCTGTTTCAGGCGGCCAACAGCATTACCTCAGCCTTGGCCAACGAGTTCGCCGAAGCAGGCGAAGGCCTGCACCAAGCCGCGCTAATGTACTTGGGGTTGGTGCTGTTTTTTATTACGTTTGTCATTTTGTTGCTGTCCAAGATTTTGCTGATGCAGTTGCGTAAGCGTGAAGGAATGAAAACATGAGCGCGACCCCCGCACAGGCACGCGCGGCCAAGTTTGCCCACCGCAAGCGGGTGGACCGGGTGGCAACTGTCATGGCGCTATTGGCCATGGCATTTGGCTTGTTTTGGTTATTTTGGATTTTGTGGGAGACCGTGCGCTTAGGCATCGGGGGCTTGTCTGTGGCTACCTTCACCCAGATGACGCCGCCGCCCAATGATGAGGGCGGTTTGGCCAACGCCATATACGGCTCGTTCTTGATGGTCTTACTGGCAACCTGTGTCGGTACGCCGGTGGGTGTCATGGCGGGAATCTACTTGGTGGAGTTTGACTCTAAAAGCTGGCTGGCATCGTTGACCCGTTTTGTGAACGATATTTTGTTGTCGGCACCTTCCATTGTGATCGGCCTGTTCGTTTATGCAGTGGTCGTTTCGCGATTCAAGTCGTTCTCAGGCTATGCTGGAATTTTGGCGTTGTCATTGCTGGTGATCCCAGTGGTCATTCGTACGACGGAAAACATGTTGCAATTGGTGCCTGCCGGGCTGCGCGAGGCGGCTTATGCGCTGGGTGCCCCGAAGTGGCGAGTTACCTTAAGCATTACGCTCAAGGCGGCGCGCACCGGAGTTATTACCGGTGTATTACTGGCTGTGGCTCGGATTGCGGGTGAAACTGCGCCGCTGCTCTTTACATCGCTGAATAACCAGTTCTGGACCAGTAGCCTCGGCGATCCGATGGCCAGTTTGCCGGTGACCATCTTCAAGTTCGCTATGAGCCCTTACGAAAACTGGCAAAAGCTGGCCTGGGCGGGCGTTTTCATCATCACCATGGCAGTTTTGGGGCTCAATATTTTGGCCCGATTGCTCACCCGCACCAAGATATAGCCGTCAGCGCCACACCCTTATTTGAAATATTGCCTTTATGCTGCACACCCCAAATACGCCTGTTAGGACCAAGATTTCGGTCACCGACTTGAATTTTTATTACGGAAAGTTCCACGCCCTTAAAGGCATTAACCTGGAAATTCCCGAAAACAGAGTCACCGCATTTATCGGCCCTTCGGGCTGCGGTAAATCGACGCTCTTACGGGTGTTTAACCGCATGTTTGAGCTTTACCCGGAGCAGCGCGCTGAGGGTGAAATCTTGCTCGATGGAGAGAACATTCTCACCAGCAAGGACGACGTTGCATTGCTTCGCGCCAAGGTTGGCATGGTGTTTCAAAAGCCCACGCCGTTTCCGATGTCGATCTACGACAACATTGCATTTGGTGTAAAGCTTTTCGAGTCACTGAGCGCGACCGACATGGACGAGCGGGTCGAGTGGGCACTGCGCAAGTCCGCCCTATGGGGCGAGGTCAAAGACAAGCTGGACCAAAACGGCTCCAGTCTGTCGGGTGGCCAGCAGCAGCGCTTGTGTATTGCACGCGGTATTGCGATTAAGCCTGAGGTTTTGCTGCTTGATGAGCCGTGCTCGGCCTTGGACCCTATCTCCACCGCAAAAGTTGAAGAATTGATTGTTGAGCTCAAGGAAGACTACACCGTGGTGATCGTTACCCACAACATGCAGCAAGCGGCCCGGTGCAGCGATTACACCGCCTACATGTACCTGGGCGATTTGGTCGAATTTGGATCGACCGAGCAGATGTTCTTTAAACCGACCCGACAAGAGACCGAAGACTACATTACCGGTCGATTTGGCTAAGCAGAAAGTATCCTATGGCAGACAAACATTTATCGACGCAGTTTGATACCGAGTTGACCTCGGTGTCGTCCCAGGTTATGGAGCTTGGTGGCTTGGTTGAGTCCCAAATTCGCCGCGCCATTTACGCGCTGTCGCATTTCAGTGTGGACGTGGCGAATGAGGTGACCGCCAATGAGGCCCGGGTCAATGCGATGGAGATCGAGATTGATCGCGACCTCTCCAGCATCATCTCGCGTCGACAGCCCACGGCCCGTGACTTGCGGCTTTTGATTGCGATATCGAAAACCACCGCAAACCTGGAGCGGGTTGGGGATGAGGCGGAAAAAATCGCGCGGATGGTCCGATCGATCATCCAAAGTGGTTCTCCGCGCTCGTTGCCGTCACTGGAGTTACGGGTTGCCGCTGATTTGGCGTCGGGGTTGTTGAATAAAGCCCTGGATGCGTTTGCGCGTTTGGACATTACCGCTGCCGTGGCCATTTTGAAAGAAGACGACCTGATCGATGCCGAGTTTGATGGCTTCGTGCGCAAGCTCATCACGTACATGATGGAAGACCCCCGCATGATCTCGCCCAGTTTGGACTTGCTGTTTTTGGCGAAGGCGATTGAGCGCATTGGGGACCATGCCAAGAACATCGCCGAATTCATCATTTATGTCGTCAAGGGCGAGGACGTCCGCCACTCCACCATGGAAAAAATCGAGTCCATCGTCAAATGAGAAATATGCCGTCCGTTTTGGTTGTGGAGGATGAGTCGTCGATTGCCGAACTCATCGTTGTGAACCTTCGGCACAATGGCTTTCGGACACTCTGGGCGATGGATGGCGCAAGCGCTGAGCGCGAGATGCAGTCCGCGTTGCCCGATCTTATTTTGCTGGATTGGATGTTGCCGGGGGAGAGTGGTCTTGTGCTGGCAAAGCGATGGCGTGCAGATTCACGCACCCAAAACGTGCCACTCATCATGCTGACGGCCCGTGGCGATGAAGCCGATCGGGTTGCCGGCTTAGACGCGGGTGCCGACGATTACATTGCCAAGCCATTTTCCACCAAGGAGCTGCTGGCACGGGTTAGGGCTGTGTTGCGCCGTAGAACTCCTGAGCAGGCGGGCGAGGCGCTTACGATCGGGGCCTTGGTTCTTGATCCCGCCACCCATCGCGTGCTCTTTGATGGGCAAAAAATGAAGTTGGGGCCGACCGAGTTCAAGCTGCTCAACTATTTAATGGGGCACGCTGAGCGGGTCCATAGCCGTGCGCAGTTGCTGGATAACGTCTGGGGTGATCACGTTTATATCGAAGAGCGCACGGTTGATGTTCACATTAAGCGGTTGCGTGAGGCCTTGGGGTCGGCGGGTAGCATGGTAGAAACCGTGCGCGGTGCCGGGTATCGGATAACCGCAATCCATGGGTCGCCAACGGCAACGGCATCGAACAACGAAGGCGTTTAGGCGCTCAAAAAACACTTCATGCTCTGGCGTATTTTTTCTTTGACGCTGTGCCAGCTTTTGGCTGCGCTCGCAGGTTGGAGTCTTGCGCCTGTGGGGCAAAAACCATTGGCTGCATTACTCATGGCCTTGGCCGGCAGTTATGTCTGGTTTGTGTTGGACGCCACACGAGGCCTGCGTTTGGTGCGTTGGTTGCGCAATGATGCGGTGACCGAGCTTGCCCTCGGCGGCGGGCTGTGGGGTGAGGTGCATGAACGCATTCGGCGTGTCGTGCGCGTCCATCAGCGTGCTGCCGCAGAGGGTCACAACCGATTACAAGACTTTTTGGCTGCACTCCAGGCGTCGCCCAACGGTGTAGTTTTGCTCGATGCCGAGGCGCGTATTGAGTGGTTTAACCAAATGGCGGCCGAGCATTTTGGGTTCGACGCCCAACGCGACATGTTGCAGCACTTTGGCAATCTGGTGCGAGACCCCAGCTTCGCCGCGTATTACCTTGCCGGCGATTTTTCATATGACACGACCATGCCTGGGCGCAAAACGACCAACACCAAGCCGGTGAAGTTGTCGGTGCACATTCACCCTTATGGCGAGGGGCGCAGTTTGCTGCTTTCGCGCGATATCACCGCCTTGGAGCAAGCCGAGGCCATGCGGCGTGATTTTGTGGCCAATGTATCGCACGAAATACGCACGCCGCTGACGGTTTTGGCCGGCTTTGTGGAGACCCTGCAGACCTTGGAACTGCAAGAGCCTGAGCGGCAGCGTTATCTGGGATTGATGGCGCAGCAGGCGCAGCGAATGCAAACCTTGGTGAACGACTTGTTGATGCTATCGCGCCTAGAAGGCAGCCCTTTGCCGTCCAACCATGAATGGATCAGCTTCGATAACTTGATGGAGCAGTGCCGCCAAGACGCGGGCGACCTGTCGCGGCTGCTGACCGAAGATTCACACGACCTGCATTTTGCGTGGGATCGGGGCTACGAACTGGCGGGCTCGGCGACGGAATTACACAGCGCGATGTCTAACCTGATCAGCAATGCCATTCGCTACACACCGGGTCAGAAGCGCATAGACGTCGAATGCACCGTGTTGCCCGAGGGCGGCATGGTGTTTGCGGTGAAAGATGCGGGGCCGGGCATCGCGCCGGAGCATATTCCCCGCCTAACGGAACGCTTTTACCGCGTGGATCGCAGCCGCTCGCGTGATACCGGCGGCACCGGCTTGGGCTTGGCCATCGTGAAGCACGTGGCCCAGCGCCATGCGGCAGAATTGGGTGTAGCCAGCCTGCCCGGTACGGGCTCTACATTTTCTATCCGTTTTGCGCCTCAGCGCGTGCGCCCAAGCGGTAGCGCGCCATAGCGGTATTCATCGCGGCTACTTGCGCTTAAATAGCAGCACCGATTCGGCCCGGTCGACCGGATGGCGAACCGTTTCGTGCAGTATCCATTGGCTGGTGTTTACAGTGCTGGGGGCCGATAGGTCGGATTGGGGTTCTACCAGCAGCCAAGGGCAGCTGGGCGTGGTTTGCATGGGCACCAGGCGCAGGCGCCCATAAAACTCGAATGCGGCAATTTGGCCTAGCCCTAAGCCCACCGATTCAGCGCAGCTTGCATCTTGCATGAGGGCTGTGGTGCGGCGCACCAGTGCGGTGTAGCTCTGTGCGTAATTGAGCAAGGGCATCCACAGTGTCATCACCAGCAACCAGCTCAGGGTGGCGCCACCTGCAGGCAAAACCAGACTGGTCCAGATGGCTGCTTGGTGGCGACCCACCCGCCAGCGCACTAGCCACGCCCATGACAATGTGGCAATGCTGGCAAGTACAAATGCAAGGGGTGAAAAATGCGGGACAAAGCCGGGTGCGAGCCGCTCTACATTGGCTGCGGGTTGCCACGGGAAGCCAGTTTGCATGGCGATCCAGACTACCCATACAGTGATGGCGCAGCCGGTAAAAAACAGCAGAGTAAACCAGTCGATCACAGCAGCCATTTGGCGTTTGAGCGTTGGTAGTGCAAACGCAGCCAAGCTTGCCAAGGCAGGTAGCACCAAGAGTAGTGTGCGGTCAGCCGAGCCGGTGGTGAGTGTGGCGATGGTACACACCAGAGCAATCCCGCCAGGCAAGGCCACATGGCGGCTGATGCGCCGGTTAAATAACTGTCGGCGCCAGCGCCACACGGTCCACAGTGCCAGTGGCCATGCCGGCCAGGTAAACCAGACAAGCAACTGGGCATAGCCGTTCCAGTCGGCCAAGGTGGACTGCGGCAGTTGTATTTTCCAGCGCAGCAAGTCCAGACTCCAGGCCAGCACCGTAATCGCCAGCGTGGCTGCCATAAGGCCAAAACTCTCCAGCGCCAAGTGCTCACTTTGGCGGGCTTCTCGGGTGCGGTCCAGAAAATGCAGGGTGGAACCCCCCAGGCCAAACAACAGCGCAAGACTGGGTGCGCCCGATAGGGCTAGACCCAATAGACCCAGAACAGCGGCCACAGCTGGGCCAAACGAGTAAAACGGCAGCGCCGCCATGCCGTAAAAGAAGAGGGCGAAGCAACCCAGTTGCACCAGTGCGGGGCTGGTTTCGTGCGAGAGTTGTGCCAGGCCAAGGCAGGCCATCAACGCCAGTAGGGCACCGTCGGCCATCGCCCGCGCGTAATCGGCAGGCAGCGCTTCGCCTCCAAATGCAAATGGAACCGGCTGGGCCAGTGGGCTGCGTGCCAGGTAGTAGGTTCCGTACCAGGTGGCAATCATGGTCAGCGACAATAGGGCTATGAACGGTAGTCGCGCAGCAAAGTCGGCATCCAACCAGTTCGGTGCCATTTGCATAGCCCAGGCGCCCAGCCAGTACGGCAGGACTGCAGGGTTGTCTGCCGGCATGCCCATAAGGGTGGGTGAAAACCAGTTCGAAGTGCCCCGCACAAGTTCCGCCATGTAACCCAGAGCGGTCATGTCCGCGCTCTTCCAGGCATCCCGCCCAAGAAAGCCAGGAAACACATACGCACAGCAAAATAGCCACAAGGCCCAGCGCGGGAAGCGTCGGGCACCGGCTTGGGTGACGATTGCGGGTGTGGGCAGGTTCACTGATTAGGGCGCAGTCAGCGCGACAGTTTGGACAAAATAAAAGGCAGCGCGGAACCCCGGGCTGCCTTGGTAAAACGGCTCAGGCCGAGACCTGAGTGCGTTTTAGTTGGTTTCGGTTGGTGCAGCAACCTTGGGTGCTGTCTTGCCAAAACGGTTGCGGAAGCGCTCGACGCGTCCACCCATGTTGTCCACCGACTTTTGTGTTCCGGTGTAGAAAGGATGCGATTCGCTGGTGGTGTCGAGCTTGTACAGAGGCAATTTACGGCCATCTTCCATGTCGATCATTTCTTTCGTGTTGGCGCATGAACGGGTCACAAACTTGAAGTTGTTAGACATGTCCATGAAGCACACTTCACGGTAATTGGGGTGAATTCCTTCTTTCATACTATCTCCATCAGTAGCAATAGCCGCGCCAGCCCTTGTGCAAACCTTTGCACAATTCAAAAACTAAGCGTACTTGTCGCAAAACCCAAGATTATAACCTAGCCGCCACGGCGCATCATGTCAAAGAACTCGCTGTTGGTCTTGGTGGCGCGCATTTGCTTGAGCACCATTTCCATGGCTTCCACTTCGTCCATGTTGTAAAGGAACTGGCGCAGGATGCGGGTCTTTTGCAAGATCTCTGGCTGCAGCAGCAACTCTTCGCGGCGGGTACCGCTGCGGTTGAGTTGAATCGACGGGAACACGCGCTTCTCGTACAGGCGGCGATCCAAGTGAATTTCGGAGTTGCCAGTGCCTTTGAATTCTTCAAAAATCACTTCGTCCATGCGGCTACCGGTATCAACAAGTGCGGTGGCGATGATGGTCAGGCTTCCGCCTTCTTCCACATTGCGGGCCGCGCCCAGAAAACGCTTGGGCCGTTGCAGTGCGTTGGAGTCGACACCACCGGTCAGCACTTTGCCGCTGGAGGGCACCACGTTGTTGTAAGCACGGGCCAAGCGGGTGATGGAGTCCAGCAAGATGACGACGTCTTTTTTCAGCTCGACCAGACGCTTAGCGCGTTCGATCACCATTTCGGCTACGTGCACGTGGCGCGCTGCAGGCTCATCAAAGGTGGAAGCAATCACCTCACCCTTGACGGTGCGCTGCATTTCGGTCACTTCTTCTGGGCGCTCGTCGATGAGCAAGACCATCAAGTAACTATCGGGGTAATTGGCGGAAATGGCGTGCGCAATGTGCTGCATCATCACCGTCTTGCCGCTCTTGGGTTGCGCCACGATCAGAGCACGTTGGCCTTTGCCGATGGGGGCAATGATGTCGATCACGCGGCCGGTGATGTTTTCTTCGCCCTTGATGTCCTGCTCCAGGCGCATCTGCACCTTGGGGAACAGGGGTGTCAAGTTCTCAAACATGACCTTGTGCTTGTTGCTCTCAGGCGAGTCGCCGTTGACCTTGTCGAGCTTGTTGAGGGCAAAGTAGCGCTCGCCGTCTTTGGGGGTGCGTACTTCGCCTTCGATCATGTCGCCAGTGTGCAGATTAAAGCGGCGCACCTGGCTGGGACTGATGTAGATATCGTCGGTCGATGCGGTGTAGCTTGTATCAGGGCTGCGCAAGAAGCCAAATCCGTCGGGCAAAATTTCCAGAACACCATCGGCAATGATCTGCTCACCGGTACGGGCGCGCTTTTTAATGATCGCAAACATCAGCTCTTGCTTGCGCATGCGGCCCGTGTTTTCAATCTCAAGCTCTTCTGCTTGCTTCAGGACTTCGGAAACGTGCAGGGCTTTGAGTTCGTTTAAGTGCATGGAGATGGTCCCTTGGTGGGAATTGACCGAGACATTCGGAGTGTGAAGAAATCAGGGGGAGGGGGGAGGCCAGTCGGTTGACCGCCGCTGTGTTCTTAACCGGGGAAACGGAACTGTCTTTTTGGATAAGGACAGCGAACGGGACTGATTATGACAGGAAAAAGTGGCCTTAATGCAGCGTTTCCATTAGGGAAAGCACTAAGGCCACGGGCAGGGGATTAGGCCAATTGCTGGTCGATAAAAGCGGTCAACTGGGCTTTGCTCAAGGCGCCGACTTTGGTGGCCGCCAACTGTCCGCCTTTGAACACCATCAGGGTCGGGATACCGCGAATGCCAAACTTGGCCGGGATTTCGCGGTTCTCGTCCACATTCATCTTGGCGATGCTGAGTTTGCCTTCGTAGGCGGTCGACACTTCGTCCAAAATGGGGGCAATCATCTTGCAAGGGCCGCACCACTCTGCCCAGTAGTCCACTAGGACGGGTTGCGCAGATTTCAGCACATCGGCTTCAAAAGTGGCGTCGGTTACGTGTTTGATCAGGGAGCTGGCCATGGGAATTCCTCAAGAAGTTTGCTTAAGCGCTACAGTTGCGGTCATTGTGACAGAAACCAAGGTCCCGCCTGTGTTGCGGTCGCTATGGACAGCATAGCCAAAATCGATTTTCCAGCCAGCCACACCGCACCCCTGCCACTGGCCCATCCGGCGGTAGCGCTGTGGGCAGACCCCGTGTCGGGCCTGTTGGCGCGCGTCCAGTCGGCGCT
Source organism: Burkholderiales bacterium (assembly GCA_038230175.1). Taxonomy (GTDB): domain Bacteria; phylum Pseudomonadota; class Gammaproteobacteria; order Burkholderiales; family Burkholderiaceae_C; genus Allorhodoferax. The sequence goes on along the minus strand of JBBRNS010000001.1, from coordinate 20,108 downwards.
GCGCCAGAGGGGTGCCCACCCGGCCCGTTCCGTGGTCTTATTGCCCTACGCCCAGCTGCGGCCGTTGGCCGCGCGCCTGTGGGCCCAGTGTGTGCCCGATGGCTTTGCCCCACCGTTTGAAACCACCCAAAACTGGAGCACCAGCGTTGGCGGCTTTCGCCCCGGTGAGACCGACATTTCCTTCGATTTGGCCCTGGACACCCTTACCGCGCAGGCCCTGTTGCGTGGCGCTGGGCTGGGTGAGCAGCAAGAGGTGCTAACCGGTCAATTGGTGCAGGCGGCCCACCAGCTGGGGCCGCTGGCTGCTGCGTGCCTGCCTGCGGAGCGTGCAAACTGGGCGCAGCGCGCGCGCCTGTCCGCCATGCTGGGGATGGAGGGCCCAACATTAGCGCTAGAGGCCGCAGTGGCGCGTATTGCGGTGGAGTGGGCCGCCCAATCTGCCTACGCCAGTGACCTGCTGTTTGATGCCGATGTGCGGGCGCGGGTGGATTGCTTGCTGCTGGTCAGTGGTTTTGCAGCCGAACCCATGCTACCCGCCTTGCAGGCCTTTTGGGGCGATCGCTTGGCAGCCTTGAGTCTGACGGGCACTGCGGACGACGGGTCGCCAGCCCCAACACTTGCCCTCACAACCCAAGCCGACGCCATTGCATGGCACCCCTGCGACGACTCCGAAGACGAAGCCCAGCGCACCGCCGCGTGTGTGGTGCGGCATATTGTCCAGGGCCGCTTTCCTGTTGCACTGGTCTCCACAGACCGCGCCATAACCCGGCGGGTGCGTGCCATGTTGGAGAGTGCGGACGTGCAAATCCGCGACGAGACCGGCTGGAAACTGTCCACCAGCCACGCCGGGGCCCACCTCATGGCGCTGCTCAAAGCGGCGGTGTGGAACGCGTCCAGCGACGCGGTACTGGCTTGGCTCAAAGGTGCCCCTGCTTTTGGCCAGCCGCTCAACGCCATGGAAGCCGCCATTCGGCGCGATCAGGCGCGCGAATGGCGCAGCGTGGCCTTTGGGCCTGCGTTTAAAAAATTACCCAATGGCGCCCAAAACTTTGCCGCAGTGCAAGCGGTGCGTGAGGCCCTGCAGGGTAGCCGCACCCTAGCCGGGTGGTTGGGTGCACTGCGTGCAGCGCTGCAGGCCAGCGGTGTGTGGGATGGCTTGCAGCAAGACGGTGGGGGTGCCCACATGCTGGCGGTGCTTCGTCTAGAGTGGCCCGCGCAGCCCGCGTGGGAGCAATTGCTAGGCCAGGCCCTGTGGTCTGCGCGGCGTATGGATTTGGCAGAGTTCACCAGCTGGGTGAACCAAGCGCTGGAGGGGGCCAGCTTCTCGCCGCCTTACCCATTGCGCGAAGAGGTGGTCATATTGCCCATGAGCCAAATGTTGGCGCGCCCGTTTGCCGCGCTGGTGATGGCGGGTTGTGACGAGGTGCGCCTCAACCCCTCGCCCGAGCCGACCGGCGGGTGGACGGCTGCCCAACGCGCCGCTTTAGGGCTGCCCACGCGGGAGGATCTGCAACACGTGGCGGTAGCCGCCTGGCAACACGCGCTGATGACGCCGCACTGCGATGTGCTGTGGCGCTGCAGTGACGACACCGGTGAAACCCTTTTGCCCAGCGCCTTGGTGCAGCAAATGCAAGCGGCCCAGATGGCAGTGGGCGGGCCGGCCATTGTGGCCGCTGACCCCCGTGTGGGCCGCGCGATCACATCGGAGCCTGTGGTGCCACCCCAGCCCCTGGGGGTGTTGTTGCCTGTTACCCAACTGTCAGCCAGTGCCTATGACGACCTGCGCCATTGTCCGTACCGGTTTTTTGCCATGCGCCAGCTGGGTCTGCAACCGGTGGACGAGTTGGACGCCGCGGTGGACAAGCGCGACTTTGGCCTGTGGTTGCATGCGGTACTCTCCGATTTTCACCAGGCGCTGGCCGCACTGGATAGGCCCGAGAGGGCAGACCGCATCCGCATGCTGGACGCGGCGGCCGATGCCACCACCGAATCAATGGGCTTGGCCGACGGTGAATTTTTGCCATTCACCGCGGCCTGGCCCGCCGTGCGGGACGGTTATGTGCGCTGGCTGGCCCAGCACGAAGCCAGTGGCGCGGTGTTTGCTACGGCAGAGACCGCGTACCGCCAGCCGCTGGGGCCCGTGACCTTGATCGGGCGTATCGACCGCACCGACCGCTTGGCGGACGGCAGCACCTTGGTATTGGATTACAAGACCGAGAACAGCGCCAAGACCAGCGCCCGCATCAAAGAGCCGCTGGAAGACACCCAAATTGCCTTCTACGCCGCCCTGTTGCCGCACGACACGGTAGAAGCCGCCTATGTGAATGTGGGCGAGCGCGAAGCTACCAAGACGTACACGCAGCCCGATGTGGTGGCCGCGCGCGACGCGCTCATTGAAGGCATCCTGCACGACATGGCGGCTATTGCCGAAGGTGCGCCCTTGCCCGCTTTGGGTGATGGCTCGGCCTGCGATTTTTGCCAGGCCCGGGGCCTGTGCCGCAAGGATTTTTGGTCATGACCGTTCAAGCCGCCTTTGAACACAACGGCACCACGGTGGCCCGTGACCGCTTTTACGCCATCGCCTGTGACCCTGGCCGCAGCGTGGCGGTCGAGGCCTGCGCCGGCGCGGGCAAGACCTGGATGCTGGTCTCGCGCATGGCGCGCGCCTTGTTGGACGGCAGCGCGCCGCACGAGATACTCGCCATCACCTTCACCAAAAAGGCCGCCGGTGAGATGCGCCAGCGCCTGCAAGAGTGGCTGCTGCACTTTGCGCAGCAAGACGACGCCACACTGCGCCAAGAGCTGCTGCTGCGCGGGCTTATGCAAGAGCCCACAACCGCGCAATTGCACACCCTGCGCCAGCTGCATGCCACGCTCTTGGCCAGTGGGCGCCCAGTGCAGATTCGCACCTTCCACAGCTGGTTTGCCGCACTTTTGCGCAGTGCGCCCCTGCAAGCCTTGGCCGACCTAGGGCTGCCCGCCCATTACGAATTATTGGAGAACGACGCCCAGGCTGTGGCCCAGGCCTGGCCCCGCTTTCAGACCCGCGTGGCGCTAGATGCCAGTGCCCGCGCAGACTACTTGGCCGCTGTCGCCACCTACGGCCGCTTTCAGGCCCAAAAGGCGCTGGAGTCCGCCCTGGACAAGCGGGTTGAATTTGCACTGGCCGATGCGCAGGGCGTGGTCGACACCTCGGTGCAGACCTTTGTCCAGCAATTCCCGGATATGGTGGGCCTAGAGACGCCGACCGCATGGTTGGACATGGCATTCGCCCGAGGCATGCTGCAGGATGCTGCCCGCCTGCTGGGTGCATCGTCACTTGCCACCTGCCAAAAAGGTGGCACGGATTTGGAGCAGGCCCTGACCAGCCGCGATACGGTGGGCGTGGTCGATGCCTTGCTGACCCAAAAGGGCACACCCCGCAAGTTCAGCGAGAAGCTGGCCGGTATCGACACTGTGCGCCAAGCCCAAGAGGGCGTGATACACATGCAAGCCGCCCAGGCCCAACACGAAGCATGGTTGCACCAGCAGCGCATGGCGCGCCTGAGCCGCATATTGGTGGTGGAATACGCCCAGCTTAAGCGCGAGCGCGGCTGGATCGACATGGGCGACCTGGAGCGCGCCGCGCTGGCGCTGATGTCGGACCCGGTGCTCAGCGGTTGGGTGCAAGAACGCCTGGACGCACGGGTGCGCCACCTCATGATTGACGAGTTTCAAGACACCAACCCCCTGCAGTGGCAGGCGCTGAGCGCTTGGCTGTCTAGCTACACCGGCGCGGGCCAGGCACCCAGCGTGTTTTTGGTGGGTGACCCCAAGCAGAGTATTTACCGCTTTCGCCGTGCCGAGCCCCAGGTGTTTAAGGCGGCGCAGCGCTTTGTGGGGCGTGATTTGGGTGGTGACCTGCTAGCCTGCGACCACACCCGCCGCAATGCGCCCGCCATCATCGACTTGGTCAACACCGTGATGAACGATGCCCAGGAATCCGGTGGCTTTGACGGCTACCGCGCCCACAGCACCGAATCAACGGCGTTGGGCCACGTTTGGAAGCTGCCGCGTGTTTTGCGCAGTAATGTGGGTAGCAATGCCACTTCGGATGCCACTTCAACTGCCACCAGCGCCGTCCAACCCGAAGCCGTGTGGCGCGACTCGCTCACCCAGCCCCGTGTGGTCACCGAAGAAACCCGCAAAACTCTGGAGTGCCGCCAAGCTGCGCTGTGGCTGGACCAGCAGTTCCAAACAACGGGCCTCAAGCCCAACGATGTGATGGTGCTCGCCCGCAAGCGTGAACGCTTGGGCCTCATGCAAGCCGAGCTGGCCGCCCTGCACATACCTGCCCAGCAACCGGAGAAGACCGAGCTGGCCGACATGCCCGAGGTACAAGACTTGGTCGCTTTGCTCGATGTGTTGGTGTCGCCCACGCACGACCTGTCGTTGGCGCGGGCGCTCAAGTCACCTATTTTTGGCATCAGCGACGCCGACTTGGTGCAACTGGTGTTGGCTAAAAAGGCCCTGCAGGCCGCAGCAACCGAGGTGATCACTGAGGCAGCAGGCGAGGCCGCTGCCTTAGAGGCCGAACCCACCACCGCGCGTGCCCCCACCTTGTCGTGGATGCAGGTCTTGCAACAAGCACCCGGTCTGCCCGCCGCCCTGGTACCCATCGCCGCCACCTTGCAGATGTACAAAGCGTGGGTCGACACCCAGCCGCCGCACGACGCCCTGAGCGCCATCTACCACCATGCCGATGTGTTGGCCCGCTACGCCGCTACCAGCCCGGCCCACCAGCGCGAAGGCGTGTTGGCCAACCTGCGGGCTTTGCTGTCGGCCGCCTTGCAGGTGGACGGCGGGCGCTACGTGAACGCCTATGGCCTGGTGCGGGCGCTGCGCGCCGGTGGCATTCGGGCCCCTGTTCGGGCCGATGCCACGGCGGTGCGTCTGCTCACCATCCACGGCGCCAAGGGGCTGGAGGCCCCGCTGGTGCTGGTGCTCGACACCGACGGTGAATCGCCCCGCTCGCAAACCATGGGTGTGCTGGTGGATTGGCCGGGCGAGGCCGCCTACCCGCAGCGCTTCGTGTTTTTAGCCAGCGAATCCAAACCACCTGCTTGTGTGGCCCAGACCCTGGCCACCGAGCAGACCGCCCGCTTGCGCGAAGAGCTCAACGCCCTGTATGTGGCCCTGACCCGCACCCAAACCACGCTGGTGCTTTCCAGCCTGGAGCCCCATGTGGCCAACCCGCAGAGCTGGTGGAGCCGCTTGCAAGCCCATGCGGGTGATGCACCCGGTTTGGGTGCCGCCCCCGTGGCGGGCGCTCCGGCGGAGGATTCCCCGCCGTTCAACCTGCTTTCATTGCCAAATAGGCCTCTAGCCCTCATGGAATGTGCGCAAGCAGCTATAAAAAATGTAGCAATTGCGGCCCTACAGGACGAGCCTGACAGCCTGGAGTCGCGCATTGGCCAAGCCATGCACCGCCTGCTAGAGCGGTATGCAGCGCCCAGTGGCACCACAGGTGTGGCAGCCGCAGCGCCACCGCAGTGGTCTGCTGCGGTGCGTGAGCAGGTGGCGCAAGAGTTCGCCCTGGAGCCTGCCGAATTAGACAACGCCAGCGCCATGGCCCAAACCATTGTGCAAGGCGAGGGCGCCTGGGCGTGGGACACGCAGCAGCTCAGTTGGCAGGGTAACGAAGTGGCCCTGGTGCACCAGGGCCGCATGCTGCGCCTGGACCGTTTGGTGCAGCGCAAGGCGCCCGGCGGCGCTGAGGGACAATGGTGGGTGCTGGACTACAAGTCCGCCACCCAGCCCCAGCTGCAGGCCGAATTGCGTGCCCAGCTCCACACCTACCGCAGCGCGGTGGCCAAGGCGTACCCCGACGACACCGTGCGGGCCGCATTTTTGACCGCCGCAGGCACCTTGATTGAACTACCCGCCCCATGAGCCTAAACACCCCAGCCACAAACCATTCCCCACTTCCCGTTGTCCCTGTTGTTGTCATTGGCGGTGGCCCTGCGGGCCTAATGGCCGCGCAGATGCTGTGTGATGCCGGTTTGCCGGTGCACCTGTTTGACGCCATGCCCTCCATTGGCCGCAAGTTTTTGCTGGCTGGCAAAGGCGGCTTGAACCTCACCCACTCTGAAGGTGCCGACACCTTTGCCGGGCGCTACGGCGAGCGCCGTGAGGCCATCGCCAGCCTCTTGAACGGCTTTGATGCCAGCGCCATGCGCGCTTGGGCGCTGGGCCTGGGGGTAGAAACCTTTGTCGGCTCGTCGGGCCGGGTGTTTCCCAAAGACATGAAAGCCGCCCCTTTGTTGCGCGCCTGGTTGCACCGCCTGCGCCACCCCGCCCAGGGCAGTGGCGTGCAGTTTTTTATGCGCCACCGCTGGACCGGTTGGGCAGAGTCAAGCTCGGGCCAAGGGACTTCCACTTTGTGTTTTGAAACACCCCAAGGCGCGGTGCAGGTGCAAGCCCGCGCAGTGGTGTTGGCACTGGGCGGCGGTAGCTGGGCCCGGCTGGGCTCCAACGGCGCTTGGGTTCCTCTGCTGGCCCAGCGCGGCGTGGCGGTTGCGCCGCTGTTGCCATCCAACTGTGGCTTTGACGTGGCGGGTGGCTGGAGCGAACACTTCGCCAGCCGCTTCGCGGGGCAGCCGTTCAAGTTGGTTGGCATGGCGTTCACCAATGCGCAGGGGGTACGTTTTGAGCGCAAGGGTGAATTTGTGGCCACGGCAACCGGCGTTGAGGGCAGCTTGGTGTACGCCGCGTCCGCACTCTTACGCGACGAAATTGTGCGCAGCGGCAGCGCCACCTTTCACCTGGACTTGTTGCCAGACATGACCGCCGAAAAAGTGCTGGCCGAGGTGCGCCACCCGCGTGGCACCCGTTCGTTATCCAGCCACCTCAAAAGCCGCTTGCACATCGATGGCATCAAGGCTGGCATTTTGTATGAGAAGGTGTCCAAAGAGGCCATGGCCGACCCGGTGCAACTGGCCGCCGCCATCAAGGGCGTGCCCATCACCTTGACTGCAGCGCGCCCCATCGACGAAGCCATCAGCACCGCAGGCGGTGTGTTGTTTGAGGCGCTCACCCCGGACCTGATGGCCGAGGCACTGCCCGGCGTTTTTTGCGCCGGCGAGATGCTGGACTGGGAAGCACCCACCGGCGGCTACCTGCTGCAGGCCTGCTTTGCCAGCGGGCAGCGGGCGGGGCAGGGTGTGCTGGCATTTTTACAAGCCAAATAGGTCGCTAGCCCTCGTGGGTATTGCGCAAGCAGCTACAAAAAACGAAGCACTAATCTCCCTGGAAATTCAAATCGAACCCATGCTTGTTGCGCGCTGGCGGGTTTTTTGCACTGCCATACCGAGCACCTTTGGCTTCAATTGTTTATTGACAGCGACCCGTTTGGCTGTGAGCTTGCGCCAAGTTTTTAGACCCATTGCTTTATGAGTCAAAACTGTGGCCCTTCAGCAAGCTTCAGGGTTGGGTCCAGCCCAATCAAATATGGGAGACAGTATTGAGGTTCTGTGCGGTGCTTTTACTGTTAGCCAATTTTTGCTGGATGGTCACCGCGCATGCGGAGCAAAAAGTGATTCTGTATGGTGACGAGAACTACCCGCCCTACTCGTTTGTGGAGAACGGCCAGTTCAAGGGCATGTATGTAGACCTACTAACGGCGGCCGCAAAGAGGATGGCTCCCGACTATCAGATTGAGCTACAACCACGCCCCGGGAAGCGGGGCTTGTTGGAGGTCAGCCGTGGCAACGTGCTTGGCATTTTTCCGCCCGGTCTGAAGAAAGAGCGTACCTATATCCGACCCTATTCTGCGGTGCTGTACCGTGAGTCGGTGGTTCTCTTTTGCACCCCTGAGGTCATGAAGTCAAGGCGCACCACGTTTCCCGACGATTTTGCAGGTCTCACCGTTGGTGTCAATGCAGGTTTTCTTTTGTCCGCCCGCCTGATCGATGCGGCCAAGGCCGGGGTCGTCAAGCTCGAGGAGGCGAATGGCAATGAGTCTAATTTGAAAAAGCTGGCAATGAAGCGTATTGACTGCTATGCCAGCGACCGTGGCGCCGCCTTGTATACGGCAAAAAAGTTGGCATCCGGTTCAACCTTCTCGGGCTTGCCATTGCAGGAGGCAGTCGAGCTGTCGGGCGAGAAAACCTATATTGGCTACAGCGCTGACTTTGTGGCCCCCTTCAAAGCGGATTTCATTGGAAAGATGAATGCCGCATTGGTGGCGCTGCGGGCCAACGGCACACTGTCTGCCATCGAAAGCAACTATCTCAAGTAAAGCCCATTGATGCCGGTTCGAAAATGCCACTAGCCCTCGTAGCCATTGCGCAACCAGCTATCAAAAGCATAGTAAAACAGCGCATAAAGGCAAGCTGGGCGCTTACACCGAATCAACGCGTGGAAACCGCATAGAAAAGCGCGTGTGACCATCCCGTGATTCGACGGTAATGGCACCTTGGTGCGCTTGCACGATGGCTTGGGTAATGGCCAGCCCCAGGCCGGTGCCTTCGCCGCTGGCGTGCTGGCGGGAGGCATCGGCGCGGTAGAAGCGCTCGAACAGGCGCGGCAGGTGCTGCGCGGGAATCGTCTCGCCGGGGTTGTCCACGCTCAGCACGGCGTGTTCTGGTGTCTGTGCCAGCGTCACCAGCACGGCGCCGCCGCTTGGGGTGTAGCGCAGAGCGTTGGACAGCAGGTTGCTGATGGCGCGGCGCAGCATCAGGCGGTCACCCACCACGGTGCATTGGCCTGACAGTTTCAAGCGCACTGATTTCTCTTCCGCCAGTGCTTCATAAAAGTCAAAGAGCTCACCCACCGCGCGCGCCAAATCCACCGGCTCGCTATTGGCGGCCATGAGGGCGCCGGTTTGGGTGGATTCGGTTTTGGCCAGAAACAGCATGTCCGAGATCATGCGGGTCAGGCGCTCACACTCTTCTGCGTTGGATTCCAAAATCTCCCGGTAGCTTGCGGCGTCCCGGGGGCGCGACAGCGACACCTGGGTTTGTGTCATTAGGTTGCTGACCGGGGTGCGCAGTTCGTGCGCAATGTCGGATGAAAAATCGGACAGGCGCCTAAACGCATCTTCCAGCCGCGCCAGCATGGCATTGAGTGTTTTGGCCAAGTCCGCCAGTTCGGGCGGTACGGCATCCACTGGCAAACGTTGGTCGAGCTTGTGGGCGGTTACGCCCGCTGCCCGCTCGCGCATGGCGCGCAGCGGTGCCAGGCCACGGCTGGCGGCAAACCAGCCCAGCAAGCCGGTAGCCACGGCCGCACCGGCCACAAAAAGCCACAGGGTGCGCATAAACAGGCGCATGAAGTGCGCATGGTGCGCAATGTCCACCGCCACGGTCACTACCAAAGGCGGCATTGTTGCAATGGCTGTGGAGATGGCGTGGGTCATACCCCGGTAAGTGCGCCCATTCTGCGTCCAAGTTGTGAGTGCAGGCGCCGTGTTGGCATCGGCGGGAGAATGCAGTGCACCCGAGAAGTCCACCTCAGGCGATGCCAATAAAACGTCGCGCTTGGGGCCCAGGACTTGCACCACCAGGTCGTGGTGCCCAACCAATGCATCACCTAGCAGGGCGGGAAGCTGGGCAAATTCTTGGGGCGATGCCACCCGTTCGATGGTGTGTTGCGCGAGCAGCATCTTGCCAGCGAGTACATATCGGTCTTGCTCTTCAAAATGCTGCTCGATCGACCCGCCAATCAGCCAGCCCAGCGCCAGCAACACGGTGCAAGAGCCAGCAGCAAACAGCAGGGTCAACCGTGCGGTGAGCGACAGTTGGGCTTTCATGCCGGGTCGGGCACTTCCAGCACATAACCCATGCCGCGTGCGGTGCGGATCAGTTTGGGTTCAAAAGGGTCATCCACCTTGGCCCGCAGGCGGCGAATGGCCACCTCGATGACATTGGTGTCGGAATCAAAATTCATGTCCCACACCTGCGAGGCAATCATGGAGCGCGGCAGCACCTCGCCTTGGCGGCGCAGCAGCAGCTCCAGCAGGGCGAATTCTTTGGCGGTGAGTTCAATGCGGCTGCCGCCCCGGGTGACGCGCCTGCGCACCATGTCCAGCTCCAAATCGGCAGCACGCATCACGGTGGATTCCATCGCACTTTTGCCCCGTCGCAAGAGCGTGCGAACGCGGGCCAACAGCTCTGAAAACGCAAACGGCTTGACCAGGTAGTCGTCTGCACCCAGCTCCAGCCCCTTGACCCGGTCTTCTACCTGATCGCGGGCGGTCAAAAACAGCACTGGCATGTGTTTGCCACCATGGCGCACTTGCTCCAAAATTTGCCAGCCGTTCAGGCCGGGTAGCATCACGTCGAGCACCAGCAGGTCAAAGTCGCCTGTCAGTGCAAGGTGCAAGCCGTCTGCGCCATTGTTGGCTAGCTCGGTGACAAAGCCCGACTCCGACAAACCCTGCTTGAGGTAGTCGCCGGTCTTGGGTTCGTCTTCAATGATCAGGATTTTCATGGGGTGGTGCTGTGCTTGCCGAATTCAGCACCATTGTGCGCTGAGACCGGCCTATTTAGCCGCTTCGATTGCCATGACGACGATGGCGCCCGCGCGCTTTTCTGCGGTGAATTTGACGTTGTCTCCGGGTTTGACTGTGTCCAGTAAGGCAGTAATAGTATTTTTCATAAGGAAATACTTCGCTAAAAATTTATGGGACATGTTGCCTGCGGGGAACAAGGTGAAGCGGTGCGGGTTGACACGCGCTTAGTGCGACATACCTTTGCCGGTTGGTTTGACCGCTTTGGCAGTTGCTGGGCTCGTGTCGGCACTGGCTTGGGGTCTGGCGGCGGGTAGCGGTGCCCCGGTCCATTCCTGGGCAATCGTGCCCTCGGGGTGCTTGTAGGGGCCGGGGTCTTTGTAGTCGCCTGGCTTTTGGTCTTTGCGCACCTTGAACACGGTGAACATGCCGCCCATCTCCAAAGAGCCAAACTGACCGGTCCCGGTCATCATGGGCGCGGTGTTGTCGGGAATGGGCATCTGCATTTCACCCATGTCGGCCATGCCGCGTTCGCCCATCAGCATGTAGTCGGGCGTCACTTTTTGAATCTTCTTGACCAGGCCGCGGTGGTCCACACCGATCATGGTGGGTACGTCGTGGCCCAGGGCGTTCATGGTGTGGTGGCTCTTGTGGCAGTGCATGGCCCAGTCGCCTTCTTCGTCGGCGATCAGTTCGATCTGGCGCATCTGGCCCACTGCCACATCGGTGGTTACCTCGTACCAGCGGCTACTGGGTGGTGTGGGGCCGCCGTCGGTACCCGTCACCAGAAACTCGTGCCCGTGCAGGTGGATCGGGTGGTTGGTCATGGTCAGGTTGCCCACACGAATGCGGACGCGGTCGTTCAGGCGCACGTTGAGCGTGTCAATGGCGGGGAAGACGCGGCTATTGAAGCACCAAATGTTGAAGTCCAGCATGGTGTTGATCTTGGGTGTCTTACTGCCAGGCTCTATGTCGAACGCATTGAGCAGGAAGCAAAAATCGCGGTCCACATCGCTGATGTGTGGGTGCTTGGCCTTGGGGTGGGTCACCCACATGCCCATCATGCCCATCGCCATCTGAACCATTTCGTCCGCATGGGGGTGGTACATAAAAGTGCCGGGGCGGCGCGCTTCGAATTCGTAGACAAAAGTCTTGCCTACGGGAATGGCGCGCTGGGTCAAGCCGCCCACACCGTCCATACCATTGGGCAAACGCTGGCCATGCCAATGCACGGTGGTGTGCTCGGGCAACTTGTTGGTGACGAAAATGCGCACGCGGTCACCCTCAACCACTTCAATGGTCGGCCCTGGACTCTGGCCGTTGTAGCCCCACATATTGACCTTGAAGCCGGGCGAGACTTCGCGCACCACCGGCTCGGCCACCAGGTGGAACTCTTTGACACCATTGTTCATCTTCCAGGGCAGGGTCCAACCGTTAAGGGTTACCACCGGGTTGTAGGGGCGCCCAGTGGTTGGCACCAATGGCGGTGCCGTCTCCACAGAGGTTTGGTACACCGGCTCCGGCAACGCGGCCATGGCAGACCGTGCAACGGCCAGGCCGGCCACCGAGGCAGCAGCACCTGCAAAAAATTGCCTGCGTGAATTGATGAGACTCATATGCTTCTTTCTATGCGTTCAATGACCCGCTGCAGCAGCAGGCTCACCGCCGCCACCCAGGGATACAAAACGGTCCGGGTTACCACCTTGAAGTACCCACTGCAGATCGGTTTCTGCGATCCAAAAATCGCGCTGCGCTTCAATGGAGTTGACTACCGCTTGTGACTGGCTGGAGGACTCACCCAACAAGTCCCACACGCTTTTAAGCATGCCGTTGTAACGCAGGACGGTTTCCTCCGTGATGAACTCTCGCACCTTGAGCACGTCGAGCGAACCCAGGGCTAGGGCATGGCTAGCAAAATAGGCTTCGCGCGCGAGCCGGGTGTTGGCATCGTTGCGTATTTTTTCTGCGCCTGTAAGCTGCGCTCCTATCGCTGCGGCGCGCTCATCGAGCATCTTTGAAGAAAGCGCTTGCGCAGGGAGCATTGGCAGGCTCTCAGGGAGAGTGACCGCGGTGTGCACCCCTGTGAGCTTCAGTGTTTTGATGAGCGCGCTCTCTGCCAGTGTGGCTGAATATTGGGCTCGGCGCAGGTTCATCTGCGCAGATGACTGCGCCAATTGAACCTGGGCCCCTTGGAGCTTGCTCCAGTTGCCCACGCTTACCATGCGCCGACCTAGCTCGTTGGCCGCTTCTGCCGCCGCCAGCATGTCATGTTGGTGCTTAAGCACCTGACGGGCAGCAACCGCTTGAATCCACGCTTTGCGGCCCTGTGCGGCAACTTCCAGCAGTTCGCCATAGTCGTCCACCTTGCGCTGTAGGATCGGATCGACGTCGGTCCACCGACCTTTGGCGAGCAGATCTACGTTGGCAGCACCAATTCTGTTAATTGGGTTGGTCAGTTCGATGTGCGCCTTCCAAGCCTGACGGGTTGCATCCTCAGGCGTCATCAGACTCAGACGGGTTTTGCCCTGTTCCTCGCTTTGCGCGGCGGGCATATTTTCTTTCTCCCATTTGAGAATATCCGCGTGACCGCGTTTGTACTGTCCCACAGAGTCGTTGGCTTCCCGCCAGTTCTGTCCAGCCGGTGCGGGGGCGATCTGGGCGGACACCAATACAGGCAGGGCCAGCACACCCAGGGCAATCGTCTGTAGCGCTGTAGAGGGGTTGCGTCGATGAATCACTGATTTGCTCCTGTTCGGCCATTTTTTTAAACGCGGTTACTTGGCAATCTCGATCGCCATGACAACGATAGCGCCTTCCTGCTTTTCTGCGGTGAATTTGACGTTGTCTCCGGGTTTGACTTTGTCCAGCAAGGCAGCGTCTGTAACCTTGAACACCATGGTCATGCTCGGCATGTCCAGGTTTTTAATTTCGCCGTGCTTGATGGTGATCTTTTGGGTGTCTTTGTCAATTTTCTTGATCACCCCAGTGCTCATGTCCGTGGCTGCTTGCGCCCATAGTGCGCCGGTGGTGAGGGTGGCTGCGGCCATCAGGGCAGCGATGGCCAGCTTCTTCAATGTGATCATGCTAATTCCTTGCGTGGGTTTGTTACTTGGCGGAAGCGACTTTGATGCTGCCTTTCATACCCGCGTCGTAATGGCCGGGGTGTAAGCACGCAAAGTCGACCTTGGTGGCTTTGGTGAAGTGCCAAATGACTTCACCGGTTTCACCAGGCTTCACCGAGACTTGGTTGTCTTCGGCATGCTCCATCTCCGGGAATCTTTTCATCAGCTCGTAGTGCTCCTTCAGGTCTTTGGTGGTGCCCAACATGAACTCGTGGCGCAGCTGCCCCGAATTTTTGACCACAAAGCGAATGGTTTCGCCTTGCTTGACCTGGATGTCATCGGGCGTGAAGCGCATGGCGTCGGCCATATCCACGTTGATCGTGCGGGTCACTTTGGCCGCGACGCCCGGCTTTCCGATCGTTTCGCCACCATGGCCGTGGCCATGCCCACCTGCATGGTTTCCAGATGCAAAAGAGCCGCTAGATCCCGCTAATAGTGCGCAAGTAGCTATAAATTTGATAGTATTTTTCATGAGGAATTCTTTCGCTAAAAATTAATGGGTCATTTGCGTTGTCATCCAATCACCCACCCAACTGCGCAGAGGCAGCAAGGCATTCAGGGGGGGGGATTAGCGCCAAGTACGTCGGTAAATGCTACCGGGAAAAAGTCGAAATGGTTGACATAAGTCAGACCCGACAGCAATGTAATACGGCAGTTATCTTCCTGTCATGTTGGTCGGCCTTCGCACCATCGTCAATGCTGACAGAAATGTAATGTGGACGTCACCCCGCTGGCGTTGTGCTTGTTCTAGACTGCTTTCGAGTGTTTTTAAAAGTGTTCTAAAGCAGGAGATGAGTAATGCAGTCATTGCCAAAAATGAATCGTCGCCATGTGCTGGCTAGCGCCTTGCTGTTGCCTGCGGTCAGCGTCTGGGCGATCCCTAAGCGCACCGTGGTCGAGGTCTGGAAAGACCCGAGCTGCGGTTGCTGCAAAGACTGGGTGGCCATTTTGGAGAAGGCCGGGTTTGAGGTGCGCGTTTCTGAGACGGGCAACAATGGCGCGCGTGCGCAATTGGGAATACCTGCCAATCTGGGGTCATGCCACACCGCACGGGTTGCTGGCTATGCGCTGGAGGGCCATGTACCGGTGCGTGAAATCCAGCGCTTGTTGCGCGAGAAGCCCAAGGCGGTAGGGCTTGCGGTGCCCGGCATGCCGGTCGGCTCGCCAGGTATGGATGGCCCCTTTTACAAGGGTCGAAAAGACCCGTTTGCCGTGCTATTGGTCCAGCGCGATGGCAGTACCTCGGTTTATCAAAATTACCTTTGATATCACCGCACCATGAGGCCAGAAAAGCACTTCACAACCCGCCGGGGTTTTATCGCCGTCAGTGGGTTTGGTGGTCTGAGTCTTTACGGTCTGTGGGCCGCCTATGGCGCTGCACCTGCGCCACTGGCGCTGTTGGGCCTCAGCAAGGCACACGAAGCGGGTGCTGATGCAGACGCGCTGGCACACACCGCCAAGCCCGCTGCGGGCGGGGCGCACAGTGCCCATGGTGGCGGTGCTTCCATGGGCCCCACTTCAGAAGAATTCAACCGCATGACGACCGCGTTCGTGGAGCGGTACCGCATGCCCGATGGCAGCATATACCCGCGTCGGCTGCCTGGCGCTGCCTTGGCTGCGCCGATGCCGGTTGCCGACCCCCATGCGGGGCACGACATGGCGGGCATGGCCAATATGGATGCAGCGCCTTCGGCAGAGCACGCCGACCATGGACAAGCCGTACAAGGCCACTCCGAATCAGCCACCGGGCAAGCCATCGACGTGTTGATGGTCGCCGGCAAGTGGTATTACCTGCCCAACGTGCTGCGGCTGGACGCGGGCCAGCCCTACCGCTTCAAGATGATGGCGCTGGATGTGGCGCACGGCGCATCCATCCAGTTTGGCAAGGGCGGTCGCATGATGCGCCTGCAGCCCGGGCGCGTGTCGGAGACAGAACTCACTTTTTCACGCCCTGGGCGCTACCTGATGCACTGCACGGTGTACTGCGGTGACGCACACGACATGATGCAAGCAACGATTGAGGTGGTATGAGCGTGGCGCATCCAAATAACTATACAGACCGTCTTGCTGCACTGCCCAGCGGTGATCGGAATTTGCTTAAAAACATGGCAGCGGTCGCACTGGTCGCGCTGGTCATTGGCGTGCTGGCCGGCTTGGCTACGGCGCTGGTGCGCGGTGGCATGCTGGGTGTATTGCCCCGCACCGGTTACCGGTTCTTGACGGTGCACGGCGTAAGCATCTTCTTCTACTGGCTGTTCACCACGCAGACCGCTTTGCTGCTGGGCTTTGCCGCAAGCGAGCAGCCCGGTGGCTTGGCGTGGCGGCGCGTGGCGTGGGTGGGCTTTGTGCTGATGTTGGCGGGCTTGGTTTTGAGCATGGTGGGCTCATTCACCGGTGCGCCGCTCTTGTACAACGGCGCACCGGAGCTGGTGCAGGACAACCCGCGTGATCTGCTCTGGTTCAACCTGGGCTACGTAGCCCTGGGTCTGGGATTGATGGCCATACCCGTGAGCGCCATCGTCACCTTGCTGCGCCCGCGCTGGCAGGGGCAACAGGAGCGACTGAGCGCCGTCGGTTTTGCGCTGTTCGCTTGGGCTGGCTTCTTGGTGGTAACCGGGTTTGCCGCGCTGTACACCTTTGTGCCGGGCGTGTTGTGGGCGCTGGGTGCGGGGCCGTTCCCAGCCAGCCATGGCACGCGCTGGCACATCGTGTTCCACAACATGCACTATCTGCCGCTGATGGCCACCGTCATTCTTTGGTACGTGTTGATGCAGGTGCTCACCGGGGTCAAGTCGGTATTTGGCGAGCGCTTCTCCAAGATTGTATTTTCCATGTACCTGGTGTTTGTGCCGCCCACCTCGCTGTACCACATGTTTTTGGAGCCCGATTTGCCCAAGGTGGTGCAGGTGGCGGGGTCGATCCTCTCCTTGTTCGTTAGCGTACCGACGCTCACCGCGTTCTTGATTATTGTTGCCTCATTGGAAGTGCATGCACGTGGCGAGGGAGGGGGAGGCCTGTTTGGCTGGATTCGGTTATTGCCGTGGCGCCATCCGGCCATGGCGGCAATGGGTGTGGCGGTGCTAAATATGGCGCTGGGCTTGGTGTTTGCCTTTGTGCTGATTCAAGGACAACTGGCACCATTGTTGTCGGACACCTTTTTTGTGCCGGGGTACTTTCACTTCTTCACGCTGGGCACGGTCAGCATGACGCTGTTGGCGGCGCTGGCGGTAGTGCTACCGGCCATCGGTGGGCGGGCTTTGTGGCGGCCTGATGTGTTGCGCTGGATGCCTTGGTTGGCATTCGCAGGGCTTTTGGTGTTTGGCACGGCGGGCATCACGGCGGGTTATCTGGGGGTGCCAAGGCGGGTGATGGATGTGAGTTACCAAAATCAGGCCCCCGCGCTGTGGCAGGGCCTGATGGTGGCGGTGGCCATTGGTGGCAGCGTTATGGCGACTGCATTGCTGGTCTTTGCGGCTGGTATTGCGGCGTCTTTGCGCAGTGCACGCCCCAGTGGCAAATCGGTCACTAACTTTTTAGTGTCGTGGGGTGCGACGCCGGTGCAAGCAGGCGCAAAAGCGTGGGTTGGCCCGATATCGGTGCTGTTTATTGTGGTGGCCATGTATGTGTTTTCAGCCCTTGCTTTTGAGTTGATGCAGGCCCTGCCGATTGCCGCCATGGGCGGTGGTGGTGGACATTGATGACCATCAAACGCGAAGGAAGCAACATGAATGAAGATTTCTGGCTTATCGTCCCGGTAGCCTTGGTGTGGGCGGTGCTGGGCGTGGTCTATGCCCTGGTGCCTTGGGGCGACATGATTGGCTATGCCTGGGTCTGGGGCTTTGGGTCTGCAATGTTTTTGGTCTTGGGTGGCTTGTTGCTGAGGCACCAGCCGAATGTTCGGTCATGAGCCGCCTTATTGCCGTCAGGGCTGGCATCCATGGGTGGTGATGACACACGCTGTCTTGATGCGCATCAATTCACAGGGGGTGCACCGACCATAAGATGAAACGCGCCAACTCCCATAACCCCTGAAAAATCATTATCAAATAGGAATAGCACCATGAAAAATAGCAACACGACTTCCATACAAAAGGCCTTGGTCCTGGCGGCCACGCTGGCCTTGGCGAGCGCCTCGGTTTCGGCTTCGGCTGAGGATGCGCACCACCCAGAGACCGCAGCCTCTGCCGCAAAAGCACCAGCTGCAAAAATACCCGCTGCCAAGGCTTCTGCGACCAAAGCGACTCAGACCAAAGTAGAGACGGCACCCACCATGGGCATGATGGACGTCAAGATGAAAGCCATGCAGGAGATGCATGAAAAGATGATGGCTGCCAAAACCCCAGAAGAGCGCAACGCCCTTATGGCCGATCACATGAAGACCATGCAAGACGGCATGGCCATGATGGGTGGTATGGGTGGCAAAGGCGGAATGGGCATGATGGGTGGGATGCAAGGTAAGGACGCTGACGCCATGCAGGGTCAGATGCCCGCTGACATGGCCGCCCGCCAGCAGATGATGGAAAAGCGTATGGACATGATGCAGGGCATGATGCAAATGATGATGGACCGTATGCCAGCGCCCGTCTCTAAGTAAGGGGGCATCATGGATCATGACCATCCAGAGTCTCCACCTGAAATTCTGGCGTACCCGGTGCGGCAAAAGCTGCCCGGTCGTTGGGACGTGTCAAACCATGCTGTCGGTACCGATGTTCGGGGGGAATGCCGGTCAATTCGGGCAACAAGCTGCCGAAGGACCACCTCGACATCGACAAGCCCGAGCAGATACGGCGCTTTTCCGATCGTGAAAACCATCCGCTCAAACAGCGGAAGACTAGTCCGATCGCCGCTTTGGCAGCCAAGCACGGGAAAGCGCATTCCGAAGCCCGCGATGCGATGCTGATGCGCACACACTCGCCCATCGCGGTATGGCATATTGTGTAAGCCAACGACAAACGTTTGGCGCGTCGATGCGCGCCCGTGTTGGAGACATTTATTAACAGGAAAAAACCATGCGCAAATTTCTATTAGCCCTCGTAGCACTTCTCGCTGTCGGCTTGTCCGGTTGCGGCTATAACACCTTCCAGTCTGGCGATGAACAGGTTAAGGCCAGTTGGTCCGAAGTGCTGAACCAGTACCAGCGGCGCGCGGATCTGATTCCCAACCTGGTCAATACCGTCAAGGGCTATGCGAAGTACGAGCAGGACACCATGGTTGCAGTGACCAACGCCAGGTCCAAGGCGACGGCAATCAACGCGACGCCCGAGTTGGTCAACGACCCTGCTGCATTTGCCAAATTCGAGGCCGCGCAGGGGGAGTTGTCGGGCGCCCTGTCCAAGTTGCTTGTGGTGGTGGAAAAGTATCCTGACCTCAAGGCCAATGCCGGTTACCGCGATCTGCAGGCCCAGTTGGAGGGCACTGAAAACCGTATCACCGTCGCGCGCAACCGTTTCATCAGCTCCGTGCAGGCCTACAACGTCTCCGTGCGCTCGTTCCCGAGCAACCTGACGGCCATGGTATTTGGCTACAAGGTCAAGGCCAGTTTCACCGTGGCGGATGAGAAAGCACTCGCGGTGCCGCCTGTAGTGGACTTTGGCACTGACGCGGCGAAGCCTGCGGGCTCGCAGTGAACCCAACAAGGCGCTTCGTCGGCGCTGGCACCGCCAGGTGGCTGTGCATGCTGTGGCTGCTGGCGCTTATGGCGTTGATGCCCAGCCAGGCCGCGCAAGGCTTGGTGCCAGTGCCGCCGCTGCAGGCACGTCTGACGGACCTGACCGGCACCCTGACAAGCGAACAGCAGGCTGGTCTGGAACAAAGCCTGCGCACCTTTGAGGAAAAAAAAGGCACGCAGATTGCCGTGTTGATCGTTTCGACCACCAAGCCCGAGGAGATCGAGCAGTACGCCTTGCGTGTGGTCGAGTTATGGAAGCTCGGCCGGAAAAAGATTGATGACGGTGCCTTATTGTTGATCGCCAAGAACGACCGTGCGTTGCGGATCGAAGTCGGCTACGGGCTCGAAGGGGTGTTGAACGATGCCACCGCCAAGCGCATTGTTAGCGAGGTGATTACACCGCCACTTAAGCAAGGCGATTACTTTGGAGGCGTCAGTGCGGGTGTAGAGCAGATGATTCGGGTCATTGACGGTGAGCCGCTACCAGAACCCAAGCGCGGTAATGCGGGCTTGACCGGTCATAGCATTGGCCAACTGTGGCCGATGCTGTTGGTGTTGACGCTGTTCCTCGGTAGTGTGTTGCGCAAGGCGTTTGGTCGCGTTCCCGGTGCGCTGGTGGCTGGGGGCTTACTGGGGTTGGTGGGTTGGCTTTTTGCGGGTGCACTGTTCGCTGCGGCGCTCGCCGGTGGCATTGGCTTCTTAATCACTTTGTTGGGCGTTGGTCTGGGCAGAAGTGGCGGCACGTACAGTGGCGGTTACTACGGCGGAATGGGGGGAGGGCGCTCGGGTGGTGGTGGGTTCGGTGGGGGTTTTGGTGGCGGCGGTGGTG